>JAETPY010000010.1 GCA_021770925.1 Erysipelotrichaceae bacterium
GCTTCCTTTTTCTTCTATTATAATGTCGTCAATTTTATTAATACAGTATCGTCACATTCATTAACACACTGTCGTCATTTGATTAACAGGGTGCGTGCAGCAGACTGAAATATTCATGTAATGAAATAGAAGAAGGAAAAATAAATATTGAATATGTTGAAAATGGCATGATTCGAGCTATTTTCTATGATACTGGATACAAGGAAAAAGATATTGATGTAGAAATCCAATGTGAGGTAAAAGGAACGTATGAAGATACTGAAAATATTAAATTTAAAACAACTGAACTTGTACAGGTTGCATCTATTACTTTTACTGGCAGCTACGAACATATTAAAGATGTCTCTTTTTGTATTGCTGATTGGATTACAAAGCATAATTATGAAATATGTGGACCAGATTTTGCAATTTATCACATTGGTTACCGTCAAACTCAAAACCCTAAAGAATTTGTTACCGAAATCTGTTATCCTATTCGTTAATTTATAATATAGAAGATTATTATTTCTCTCATTGTTAATATTATTATGATTATATAAAAAGATAATCAAACATTTACTACGCTCCTACTTAGTAATAAATAAGTAGTATACTCTAAAATAAAGAAGAACATAGATTATTTAAACATCTATGTTCTTTTATTCTCATTTGCTTCTTAAATTATTTTTATTGATGCCAATATTGAAAAGACAGAAAAAATCAAAATCATCATTCCAGCCCAATTTTTAAAATAATCTATAATCTTATATTCAATTTTATGTCTTTTTTTGACTTTGTATTCTTTAATAGCCAAAATAATAGCCGCGATTATTATTACAACAATTATAACATCTAGAAGGATTTGAAAATAAGTATTATTAATATCTGATAACTGTGCAAAAGCATTATTTATCATATGAATTGAAATTGCCGGTATCATAGAATTGCTTTTTAGTGTTACCTGACATAAAAACAAAGACATCATGAATGCTGGAACTGCTTGAGATAAATTACCATGTAAAATTCCAAATAGTATCGAAACAATAATAATCGCATAATTCTTTTCGTATCTTTTTAATTTAGTTAATATAATTCCTCTAAATAATAATTCTTCTGTTATTGGAGCAACTATGATCGTATGGATACATAAAATAATATTTGTTGCAAGATTATATTTAGCTGAAAAGTCTGGAGTTTCAAATATTATGATTTTTGATAGTATGTCCGTTATATAACTTATAACTGTACTAGTGAGCCAGCTGATCCCTAACGCCATTACTGCAAATTTCAAATATGTATAAATATTAAAATCTGCAACTGTTTTATAGGATAATTTTAAAGCAAATTTTTTTTGATAATGCTTTATTATATAATATGTTACTACACATGATGCAATAAGTGATGTAAAAAGCAGCGCAAAATCTTCATCTAGTTTCATTCCAATTAATATTGCACTAATAACAAAAAATACTAACTCTACTAAGAACGATTGTACAATTATCATAACATTTAAACTTTTTGCATCTGTTTCAAATTTTAATCGCTCGTCCATATTATCTACCTCCTTATGTCTACTATCGTCACAATAATAATAACACGCTGCTATATAAATGTCAAATATCGACATATATAAATATATAAAAACTAACTATAAAAGTTAGTTTTAAGAATTATTTTTTAAATATTCAGATACCCGATCTAAATCATCCCTAATAGATAATTGTTGTGGACACATTTTTTCACAAGCACCACATTTTTTACAATTTTCAGCTTTCTTTTCATTTGACATATTATTAAGCATATCTTTGAACATTTCGTGATTATCATAAATATATGCATTATTCCAATCTCTAAAGTTAGCAGGAATATCCACCCCAAATGGACAAGGCATACAGTAGCCACAACCAGTACAACCGTTTTGTGTACGTGATTTCAATGTATCTCTAACATCCTGAATTATTGTTAACTCATCTTCATTTAAATATTCAAAATTCTCAAATGTAGCTAGATTATCGATAACCTGATCATAAGTTGACATACCACTTAAAACAACTCTAACATTTGGCAAACTACCTACATACCGAAGTGCCCATGATGAGATACTGGCTTTATGATTATAATTTTCAAACTTTTCTGCTATATCTTTTGGCAAGGATGCTAACATTCCTCCTTTAACAGGTTCCATAACGATTAACGGTATATTATATTTTTCTGCTAATAGATACCCTTTCATTCCAGCCTGAATATCCATATCCATGTAATTTAACTGTAACTGACAAAAATCCCAATCATAATATTCTAAAATTTCTTCAAACACAGGATATTCATCATGAAAACTAAATCCAATATAACGAATTTTCCCCTCTTCCTTAAATTTTTCACACATATCTAGAATTTCATATTTTATTACCTTTTCCCATTTATTTCTATCCAGGGCATGCAATAAATAGAAATCAACATAATCAACATCTAACCTGTCTAATTGATCTAAAAAAATTTTTTCTGCTTCTTCTTTACTAGAGACATCCCAAACTGGTAATTTAGTAGCTAAAAAGAAATCTTCTCGATTATATTTCTTTAAAACTTTACCAACAAAAGGTTCACTATCTCCATTATGATAAGGAAATGCTGTATCAATATAAGTGACACCTGATGTAATAGCTTTATCAATCATTCTTTCAGCTTTAACTTCATCAATATTTCCATCTTTATCCAAAGGAAAACGCATACAGCCAAACCCTAACAACGATGGCTCAATCCCCAATTTATCAAATCTTTTTTTCTTCATCCTTTTTCCTCCATGTTTATACCTAACATCATTATACTATTAATATAATACTTTTACTATAATTAAATATTCTTAAGAAATTATAACTGTATTATATGATATCATATAAATATTAAAGGAGTTTTTATGAAAAAAATAATAAATTATTTGATTATATATTAATTTTTATATCAACATTATCTGTTGGATACTTTTTTCTTATCACCATGAATTCGCGCTTTATTACAGCTTATTTTGCTTATCCAATATTTTCTTTTATTACTGGATTTTGTGCAAGTTATGAGCTTAAATCAAATCTTAGTATTTTATCTAAATTACCTTCAAAATTGAACTCTTTTATAAAAGGAATAATCATTGTTAGTGAAGGACGTGGTGCAGAAGAACAAATCAGCGAAGCCTAAGCTATGAAAAATTATCTTGTTAATAAAGAAATCAATGAAAGTTTAATTATTGAAGAAGATAAAAATACCAACACAAATGAAAATATTATTTATAGTAAAAAATTATTGATTCTCTAGAAACGAATAATTATAGTGTTACAATTATAACAAATGGCTTTCACTGTTATCGAAGTAAGCTGCTTGCAAATAAGCATAATTTGATTGTTCACACATATAGTGCTAAAGAAAACCTAAATGTGGCTTTGCATTATTACATAAAGGGATTTTTTGGTTGTTTAAAAGATATTCTTTTATCTTAAAATGTTCCTATATAATCACATAATTATTTATATTTATTATGATATTCTATAAACGGAGGGATAAATATGTTTAGTAAATTATATATAACAATTAAATCCAATAATAAATTTGATGATAGCATTATTGATCCTATTTCTTTTATTTTAATTGATTGGGGAGTTGACGGAAGTTTAATTGATTGGGATATATATCCCAATCGGGCAAAACTAGAAATTAGTACTGAAGATGAAAATTACAAATCATATAGCATTACTTATCAAGGAATGAATTCTATTATGGAATTATGCTACAAAGATGAATTTATAATGACAATTATTGATAATAACGGACCAACAGAAACATATACAATGTATTTAAGCGAACCTAATTCAGTTAATTTTGCCACTGATATATCTGAATTAATTTAATTAAAGATCGCGAATCTAGTTTCATTTTACAATACAGGGTTAATTAAAAATTTTAATTTTTTCACTTTTACCCTTTACATTTGACAAATTATTAGTTATAATCATTCTTGCGTTGAGAGTTAGTAACTTTTAAGCAAAAAATATGGCGGACGTGGTGAAGTGGTTAACACACCAGATTGTGGCTCTGGCATTCGTGGGTTCGATCCCCATCGACCGCCCCAAGTTAATAATTAAAGCACTGAATATAATTAGTTTATGCTAGTTGTGTTCAGTGTTTTTTTTTCATTCTGGTTTGTTTTATTAGTAATGAGGGAGTAAAGATATGAATCAAATTATTGAAATTAAATTAAGAAATTGTAGAACAAATGAAAAAAGTGTTATTACTGCTTATAGTCGCAATCATGCTAAATCAATTATTAAGGATTGCATTGAAAATTCTAGCAACATTTGGCGAGTAATTATTAGTAATGAAATTGAAAGTATTATTTGTGAACTACGTAATGAATTTGTGTTATCGAATAGTTAAATAATGATTTGAAATTTTTTACGATTAGAGATGTATAAAAAATGAAAAAAGTATTAAAAGTTGAATTAATAAAGCATAGACATATTTTTAAAAATGTAAATATTGATGGTTATATTTATGATGAGATACGCAATGTTAGGGATTTAAATTATATGAAAAACAAGGTAAAAAAATCTGTTGATTGGTTAATGGAAAAATATGAAATTAATGATTATATGGATTTGGAACTCAATCTATATGTAACTGGCTTAACTGTAGCATTAATTGAGGTAATAAATTTTTGTAGTTTATATGGTGTTGGTTTAGTTCTGTATCATTATGATAAGCTATTGGATATTTATTATAGACAAGATGTTTATTTAGATAATTAATTCGCCTTTAAATAAACAATTGAGAGTTTTTTAATTTTTTTCCTCTCGGCGGATTTAAATATATAAAGAGGTATTTGTCCCCTCTCCCACTTTATACCTCTTCAAAATTATTCAAGTAATCGGTTTTTAGTTAGCAAGGAGTTAATAAATAATATTTTATTAATTTCTTGGTAAATATAAAACTAATCTTTTAAAAGGAGGAATAAAAAAACAGCTCTTAACTGGCATTAAGAACTGTTTGAAGATTAGCTACCAAAAGGTAACTTTTACTAACATTAAATAAAAATTTGGAACACATTGATTGTAACATAAAAATATTAGGTATTACAATGTGTTATTTAGAATTAGTTTAATATTTATAGATAAAAGTTGCCTTATTACAATTTAATATTAAAAAATTATATCAATTAGAAAAAAAGAAAGGTATTTAATTAATAAAGAAATTAAATGTAAGGTGAAATTAATATGAAAAAAATTGAAAGCATTGGTAGAGAAGTGGAATTAAAAGCAACTGATTTTGAAATTGGAAAACTGAGCGATAAGTTTGGATTAATGGCATTTAATAAATTTGAGCAGAGAACATATGGTAAAGGAACTCCAAGTGAGTATACATGTTTTTTATTAACTGTAACAAGTGTTGAATTAAAAGATAATATTGAAATTAGATTAACTTATAATACTGAAAATAAAGTGATGTTAGAAAAATTAGGTATGTTTGACGCAGTAGATTTTGAAAACTGTTTAATCAGTCATAGAGCAAATGCGGTAGGAACTTTTGCAACTATTATTCAAACAATTTTTGCAAATAAAATGACAGTTTTAAATAAAAATGCTTTACAAATGGCAGTTAGTACTAATCATCAGCAACCTCAGCCAAATAAATAATGATTTTAAATATTAAACTAGTTCTTTTAAAAATAAATAACGATATTTAATAAAGTAATATCAGTGATGTAAGCATAGCGGTTGACTTGTCCCGAACTGATAAAACAAAAAGTGAGTAGCGTATTAAATATCTTTCTCATTAAATTTAGAGTGACTGGAGGTGAATAAGTTTCTAGGTTTAATGATCGTGTTTTATCGGTAAGACTGAAACCGTTAATGCTACTAAAATTTCTAATATCAATATGTATAAAATAGTATTCTATGCTATACTAAAAATGTGAGGGAGGTCAAAAAATGAAAGGTAGAATTTTAAATAATTGCAAAAAATATTGGTATGTTATAGGGATTTTAGTTATAGCATTTATTACTACAGGTTTTATTGTTTTAAATAAAGAACCTGATTATTTAGTTTTAAAAAATAAAGCAATCAAGGTTGAATTAGGTACAAAATTTGATAATAATCTTGAAACTTATTTAGATACAATAAAGTTAAGCAGTGATATTAAGAAAGATGTATTGAAAAATGCTAAGATAAGTGTTGATAAGAAATTAAAAGATTCAGATTATTATAGTGTTGGTAATTATAAAGTTACAATTTCTTATAAAAATCAAAAGGAAGTTGTTAAATATAAAGTTGTTGATACTACTGCCCCTAAAATTGAGGGAGTTGAAAGTATTGATATTGTACAAGGTACAGATTTATCAACTTATGATTTTGTAAGTTTGTTTACTGTTAGTGATCTGGCAAAAGTAGAAACAAATATTGATACAAGTGCAGTTGATTCAAATACTGTTAATAGTTACGTATTAAAAATCAATGCGAAAGATGAGAGTAAAAATGAAACTGTTAAAGAGGTAGCAGTTAATATTGTTCAAGCACCTTCACAAGATGAAGAAATTATAAGTGAAACTGTTACTAATGCCGATGGTTCCACAAGTGTCAAAACTGTTACTAAAAAGAAAGCCACTGTAGAAAATAATAGCAATTCTAATAGTTCTTCTAATAACAGTTCAAGCAGTAAATCATCAAGTAGTTCATCTAACAGTAATACAAATAGTAAACCAAGTGGTAGTACATCGTCAAACAGTTCATCTAATAATAATTCTAGTACTACTAAACCTAATAATGGTAATTCCAATACAAATATTAGTAAGCCTAATAACGGCGGTTCTTCTTCAAATAGTGGAGGAACTTATAATCCTGATAATTCATTTCAAGATGGTGATAGTACTATTAATGGAGGAAGTGGGACTGGTAATTGGTATTGGGACGAAAATGGAAATTTAGTATTTGGGTAAAATAAATTAATCGAGCAACTTTTTACAGTTGCTTTTTTGTTGAATAAATATGTAATTCAAAATAGCTGAATTTATCTGATAGATTAGTAGATTGTTTGAATTACAGGAAAGGAAAAAAAGGAAAATGATAGTAAAAAGAGTAAAGAAAATATATAAGCAGTTGTTTATGGTATTTATTATGGTGTTTTCTGTTTTTGGTATTTGTAATTTGAATGTTAATAGTGTAAGTGCAAATTCTGGTAATATACCAATTAAAAGAATAAGAGAAATAAAATATCCTAGTGCTTTAGGTGATTATAGTACATGGGTAACAGAAATAAATGGTAATATTGGTTACTGTTTAGAAGCAAGTAAAAATACTCCTGTAAATGGAAATTACGTTTATAATGAAATAACAAATAATGAAAATTTATTAAAGACTTTGTATTATGGTTGCGGTGGACCTGCTGATATTATCAGTACTGATGGTTTAACTCCATGGGACGAAGCATATGTATTAACTCATGTCGCTGCCAGTTATTATTACAGTGGTGATTTACATGGTGTAGATTTGGAGCATGTTTATCCAGGCTGGTGGAATTGGATTACACAGACTATTCCAAGTATGCCTACGCCTACAACCGAATTTAATTTTAGTGAAAACAGTTTAACTGCTTATTATGATAAAATTAATAACGAACAGAGAACACAGGAAATTACTTTTAATAGTGTATCTGCACAAATTATTAACATTCCTCTTCAAGATGGTGTAACATTGCATAATTTAACTAAAGGTGTTAATGAAACAGGTAATGTTACTGTAAGTGGTGGAGATACTTTTTATTTAAGTGCTCCTTTAGGTATTGTCAAAGATACTTGGTTAAGTGGTAATATAAGCGGTTCAGGTAAAACATATTTTGCACCATTAGCAATAATGTGCGGTGGTAATTATCAAACATTGGGTTCATTTGGTTGGAAAGAAGACCCTAGAAGTATTGAATTAAGTTCTAAGTGGTTAGATGTAGGTTCATTGGAATTGAGAAAAACTAATGATGTTGGTAATTTTATTGATGGTGCTGAATTTTCTTTAGAATCAGTATCATTTGACGGTTATAGTGAAAAATTAGTTGTTAAAGATGGAAAGATTAAGGTTGATAATTTGCCTGTTGGTATTTATAAACTTACTGAAACAAAAGTACCTGATGGTCATGCTATTACTCAAACGGTGTATGAAATTGAAATAAAAAAGGATGAAATAGCTGATAAGGTAGTAGTTAATAAATTACGACCTACAGGAAGTTTAATTATTAATAAATCTTTAGAAAATGAAAATGAGGAAATGCCGTTATCTGAAGAAAACAGTAATATAGTTAATGTTGCTGATTATGATTTTTCTAAAGTTCAGTTTAAAATTACCGCTAATCAGGTAATTAAGGATTCTGTTTCTTTAGAAACTTTATACAAAAAAGGTGATCCAATTACTGTTGGAAGCGGTAAAGGAAGTAATCAAGATGTTGTTGAATTAATTAGTGGTAAAGATTTGGGTAAAGGTGTATATACACCTGACAATAATGGCAGATTGGAATTAAACGGTTTACCAATGGGGTCATATAATATTGAAGAAATTTCATGCTCTGATGGTTTTGTTTTAGATAAAGAAATTAAAACAGTACAGTTTGTACAGGAAGATTTTGTTACATTGAGTTATACATCTTCTTTAAATATTAATAATAAATTAACGAAAACGATATTTAGTAAAGCTGATGTTGGTGGAACTCAAATAAACGGTGCACATGTGCAAATTTTAAACAAAGATAAAGAGGTTATTTATGAGTTTGTTACAAGTGATGAACCTTTGCAGATTGATGGTTTAAAAGATGGTAAATACTATTTTCATGAAGATTTAAGTCCTTTAGGATTTGCTTTAAGTAATGATATTGAATTTACTGTTAAAGATAGTGAAATTCAAAAAGTAGAAATGACTGATTATATTGTTGATGTTGCCAAGGTAGATGAACAGAGCAATTATTTAAAAGGTGTAGGTTTAGAGATTGTTAGTGAAAGGACTAAGAATCTAGTAGATAAATGGACTACAGGAGAACATATTTTTAATTTTAGTGATGAAATGATTGCTAAGTTAGAAAATAATGAAACTGTTAGTGATATATTTATTAGTGAAGATGATTCAACTGTCCTTTATAAAGCTGTAAAAACTGATAAAGATGATTACATGCTGATGTTGCAAAGTAATGGTGAAACAAACTATTATTTTGTAGATAAAAACGGTGATGAAACTAGACATTTAGTAAGAAATTTAATCAATGATTCGTCATATATTTTACGTGAAACTGATGTGCCAAAGGGGTATTCAACTGCTGAGGAACAAAAATTTACTTTAAAAGATGAAAATGTTTCTTTAACAATGATTAATGAAACGATTAAGACATCATGGCATAAAGTAGATGTTTCAGGAAATGAATTAGAGGGTGCACATTTAAGAGTTACTGAATTAGACGGAACAGTTATTGATGAATGGATTTCGACTAAAGAACCTCATGCTATCAATGGAGTTTTAGAAAAAAATAAAGAATATTATTTTGAAGAAACAATTGCTCCTGATGGTTATGAATTAGCACAAAAAGTTAAGTTTAAGATTGATGATACGGGTAAAGTTCAGCATTTTTATTTGACTAATAATTTAAAACCTAAGAAAATTGAAACTGGTGATAATTCAGATATTAGCAGTTATTTAGGCTTAGGTCTTGTATCAGTTGGTGGTATAATACTAATTTCAATTTTAAGAAAAAAAGGTAAAGTAATTGGAAAATAACGCAAGACTTCCAAAAAAATATAGAAAGGTTGGCTATAATTATTTATCGCTTAAAGGTGATAATGTAGACAACCTTTTTTCTTTACCGCCAAATGATTTAAAAACTATACTGTGCTTAATAAATGATTATGTAAACAGTTTAGATTTAAGAAGAACTGTTTTAAGTGCAAGTGATGGATTGAGAAGTTATAAAAAGGCTTTCGAAACAAGAAAATATAGAGTTGTGTTTACTGTATCCCCTACCGCAATGAGTGGACTAATTTTAACTTATAATCATCACTATTTGTTAAAAAACAGTAATAATAAAGTAAGTTATAATCAGTTGAGATTTAATACAGAATCTAAAGAAATAGAAAGTAAAGATTATTACAATCCGTTAGGTATACCATATGATACACCAACAAGAAAATATTTTGTTGGTTATGATAAAGATAAAATGTTAGATTACTGTAAAAAGCATAATGGTTTATGGGGCAGTAATAAAAATCCTTATGGTGATCTTTATTATTATGTTGATATTTCTAAAAAATAATTAAGGAGTTTTTTAAATGAAAATAATTAATAAAATAATGTGTTTTATAAAAAAGAATTTTTATAAATTTGTAGTTTCACCATTAACATTTTTAATGGTACTGTTGGTTAATAAAATGAGCATATATGCCAGTTCTTTAGGTGAAACTATTAAAGGTGCTAGTAATACTGCACAAACTGAGGCTTTAGGTCTTTTAGAAGTCGGTGGAATTATTGGTATTGTTGTTTCAGCTATATGCTTAGCAGTTAATCAGAGAAAATTAGCGATGACTATTATTATAAGTGTAATTTGCGGATATATTATTTTGAAGTTTGCTCCGCAGATTTGGAGTGTTATTACAGGCGGTATTTAACGAGTCTGATTAAGACTCGTTTTTTATTTAATGATTTTTGTGATTCATTATTATATATGTGTATTGTGGATCAATAAAAATAGTGTACTGCAAAAGAGGTGTATAAATGAATATTAGAAAAAATAAAAAATTTTTATTTTTAGTCGTTGTTTTTACAGTTATGACAGTATTTCTTTTGCTGAGAATTAAAGTATATGCATATGATATTGAAGATGTAAGTTATATTTGGGATTATCTTGAATTAGATCATGTTTTTACTGATGTATCTAGAACTATAGGTTCATGGATATATGATTTTTTAAGCAGTATATTAGATTTTTGTTATAACGGTTTTACTGAATTAATGAATTTTAATATTTTTGATTTGGATATAGCAAAAAAAGTAGTTACAAATATGGATAAAGTTGTTTATTCGTTATTGTTTATTGCCTTTGTAGTTGTCGTTGTAATAAAAGTACTGCAGATGGAAAATCAGTTAAAAACACTTCTTAATGTTGTAATGACAATGGTATTTGTTGGAATATTTACACTAGTATTAACTTTTATGACAACGCTTAAAAATGATTTAATAACCGAAAGTGATAATATTGTAGGTAAAGGAATTTATACAATAAGCGAAAATCTTTTAGCTGATAATACGGTTGATATTCTTACAAGTATGGACGAGGGAAAAGTTGTTCATTTAGAGCCTAAACAGGTTAAGTATTATGATCATTCTGAAAGAATGACTAAAGATAATTTAGGAGAAATAATAACAGGTATTAATGATGACGGTACATATGAAAAAGAAAAAGTAGCAAATGGTTTATTTGGTAATGGTGATGAAAGATATTATCGTTATAGAACTGATTATGTTAATGTAAATATAACGATATTAGCAAGTATTGTTATTTATCTTTTAGCAATGTTTAAAATGGCTTATCTGTTGTGGCAGTGGTTTCAGGTAAATATATTTGGCAAAATAGCTATGGCAAAAGGTTTTAATGATTTTCAACAGGTTGGTGGGGTATTTTCGAGTGCTTTAAAGACTTTGATGGCTCAGGTAATTATGTATTTTAGTATGTTATGTTTTAGTTTTTTATGCAGTGAAATAATGACTACTACAAAATTATCAAACTGGCTTGTAAAAGATATTTTGATATTCGGTATAGGCATGGCTATTGTTGTAGGCAGTGGTTTTATAAATGAATATTTGGGAATTGATGATGGCTCAGGATTTGCATTAAAAAGTATTTTTATGGGTGGTCGTTTAGCAAGAATTCCTAAAAAAGGGTATGACTTAGCTAAAGATACTGTTAAAAATGGATATAAAGCTGGCAAATTTGCTTACGGTTATATGAAAGATAAATACAATGAGCCTTTACAGGGCAGTGCAAATGATATTTTTGGTGCATTTCATAATAATCGAGATGATGATAATTATAATGGCAGTAATGGACTTCCCCCAAAGTCCCCTGCTCCGTCACCTGATGGTTCTAATGGTTTTAGATCGTCACGCTATAGTCCGTCACCCTTTACAGATAATTCAGAAAACAGTAATTCAAATAATGACTTAAAAAATAAACATAATCAGTATGAAGATATATTAAATGAACATAGCAGTAATAATAAATACAATGATAAATTGAATGATGATAATTTAAAAGCTGATCGTGATTTTTACTTTGATAATTCTAGATATGATACTAGAGATAAGTTTGTTAGAAAAGATTTAGGAAAAGAAAAGAATGATAAAATAAATAAAGCAGGTACTGATTTTAGTGAATATGATGATTATTTAAAAGATGATTAAATAATGAAACTTAAAAAATGAGGTGGTTAATTATGGAAAAGAAAACAATAGCAAAAAGTATAAGAATGAAACCAAGTATTTATGAATTTATAAACAGTCATAGCGGTGATGGTTTTAATGAAAAATTTGAGACAGTAGTTAGACGGTATTCATTAGACAGTAAAAAACTAGTAGAAGAAAATAGATATTTGATGTTGGAAAATGGAAAACTTAATGAAATGATATATGAAAAAAGAAAACTATTAGATCAGTTAAGTAATTTAGAGAATGATTTAAGAACGGTTTTCTTTCAAATAAAAAAATTAGCTGAAAACAACGTGGAGGGATTTTAATGGCAAGAATACCAAGTAAATCTAAAACTAATAATTTAGAGGATAGTAATATGTCTTTGGAAGCAGTTTTAATTATATTTCTGGTTGTTCTTATTGGTAATAAGGTTCTTGAAAATTGTGTGCATGGTTCGCTTTCTTTTTTGCTTCTTGTATTGATTATTTTAATTATAGGCTTTTTTATTATGCCGAGCAGTAAAAACAAAGGAAAGAACGGTTACATGCGTATGAGTATTTTTATTAAGTATCTGGTCTTAAAAATCAAAGAAAGGATAATCTATCATGATGTTTAAATTGTTTAAGCATAAACCTGTTAAAGTGATTGTAAAAGATAAGAAAAAGAGAATTTTAGAAAGTTCCTTTAAGTCTTTAGGAGTTGCTGATGTTGGAGAATCTATAATTAAAACAGTTGATAATGATGAATTTTATATGTTTGATTTTATTTATTTAGAGCCGAATGGTGTTGATGATGATACAGACAGAAGAAATCATTTTTTAATGCGACAGTTATTAAATTCATTAGAGGGCAAAATTAAATTTTATTTTATAGATGAAACTAAATGCAACTTAAATAAAAATATTGAATTTTATGAAAATAGATTAAAAGAAAATTTATCTGATAATATAAAGAAATGTATTATTAATAGAATTCAACTGATGAAAGCATTTAATGATGAAAAATATGTGACTATGCTTGTTTTAGTAGAAATCCGACATAAAGATTTATTTTTATCTATGACACGCGACTTTTTAAACGTTAATTTGATTAGCGGTAAAAAATTATTAAATATATTAGATATGCTTAATAATGAAATGTCATGATTGTAATACAAAAGAATGTTCTGCAGATTGTGGATCATTTTTTTATTGAATTACATTTAGGAGGTTGTTTATGAAATTAAAAGATTTTTTTAATTTATGTGTTAATGATTATATAATTTATATTTATGTTTCTGAAAATCAGTTAGTATATAAAGGTCTTTTAGATAAATTTGATAAAGAAGATTTATATGATTTAGAAGTTTGTCATATCTCACCTTGGCAAGGAGCATTGATTATTGATATTGAGTAATTTTTATGATGAAACACTATGGTTGTAAATAAATATGTAATTTATTCTTAAAATAATACCAAATAATTGATGTAATAATTTTTTATCATATCGTTTTTATTTTGAAAAATTCTTTGATATAATAAAGATAAGGAGGGAGTTAATATGAAAAAACTAGCTATTATATCTGATATAATATGTTTAATCGGAGTATTGTTTATGTTAATTATTAGAATACAAGATAGTGAAATGTGGTATAAGGCAATAATGGCCATTATTGCTTTAATAGTATCAATTAGATTAATTTATGATATAAAGAAATCTAAAGATAATTAGTTTGCTTATATTAACTATGTCCGTTTTGTTTACTTGCAAGTAATAAAAGATGTATTAAGAATGGGAGAATATTATGAAAAAATTAAAAGAATTCGCAATGAAAATTATTAGTAGTATTACAGTATTTGGTCTTATATTATCAATAATAGGTATGAAACCAATTTCAGCTGCTGAAATTCAGGAATTTGATGGAGATTATTTTTATCTTGTGCAAGAGGGTAATAAAGTTACAATGACTGACAAAGAAAGTGGAGAAACTGTTTTTATTGAAATTGAAGATATTAACAATGCTATTTTAACTTTAGAGGATGGAACAATAACAGAGTATCAAAGAGAAGCTCCAATTTTGAAACCTACTACACGAATGGGTGTACCAATACCTGATTATATTGATCCAAGTAAGTTTTCTTATACATATTTTCAAACAACATACACTGATACAAAAACACAAGGTGATATTGAATCAATCGCACTTGGACTTCTTAGTTTTATGCCATATTTTGGAGGGATTTTTGGTATTATTGGAATTATAGAAACTGCTCGTAATTTAGGGGCGAAAACAATTTGGATTAAAACAAAAGAATATTATGCACAAGGTTATATGTATTATAAATATCATAGTTATTTTTATACAAATTCAAAATACAAAAATCATTTTAAAGATACGATAAATTATGTAAAGATGTGGTAAATTTATAATATATCAGTAAAACATTTGTGTTAAATTGATTTTTAAATAATAGAGCTGTAATAAAACATAATACAATTTTAATATTTTAAAGAAGACAATGTTTCGGATATTTGCTGAAATACGTTGTCTTTTTTTGTGTATTGTTCTTTTATTATATGTTGTTATTGGAAATTATAGAATAAAAACACTAAAAAGAGGTGATGAATAGTGATTTACAAAGTATTTTATATTATTTTTAACAATGTTGATTTATTTAAAGTATTTAAATGGATAGTTATATTTATTGTTGAGTGTGTAGCATTATATTGGGGATTTTACTATATTAAAATTAGGTGGTGGTAATGTTGTTTAAGAAAATTAAAAGCAGAATAAAAAATAAAGTTATAAGCAGTGAAAAAAAACTTGTTTTAAATAATGAAAATTATGAGATATTTAAAAAAATTTCCAGTAAGACAGGTATTAAGTGGAATGAACTTTATTATATGAATGCTAATAAATATTTTGCATGTTTAGAAATATTTGACTATATGGAGGATAGCGGTTATGGTTTTTTAAATAGTATAATTTCTTTAGAAAACTGTTTAGTTACGTGTGATTGTAACCATGTTGACAGAATGGAATATAATGACAGATTTGAAAAAATTATCAAAAAGCATGAAAATGAACAGGATAGCGCAAGAAAGTTTAAAATATATAAAAATGCTAGACAGTCAGTTGTTGAATTAAATGAATTTGACGATGAGATAGCTTTTAATAATGACAGTGTTAAAACCATAACTGTACGTATTTATATTTATGATGATACTTTGGAAAAGTTACAGGAAAGACTGGATAAAATTATTAATCAGCTTGCACGGATAAGTTTAAGAGGTTTTATACAAACAAATAATTTAATACAGGACGTTAGAGCTCTAACACGTTTTGATGACTCTGTGCAAAAAATGGTTTCTTCTAGTACAGTTGCAGATATGCTTATGAGAAGTGAAATTAATAAGATTGATGAAGATGTAGCTTTGATTGGTTATACAAGAAATGGTTTGTATGCTCCTGATTTTTACAGTTTTGAAAATTATAGTTATAATAAGATATTTATAGGCGGTATGGGGAGCGGTAAAAGTGCTCTTCTTAAGTCTATAGGTGAAAGTACAATTTTAGGAGGAAGTCATATTGCACATATTTTTGATATACATGAAGAATATGACGATTTTGCAAAACAGTTAGATATATCAGTGTTTGATTTTAATGAAAACCAAAATATTAATTTTATGCAGATGTTCTATGTTGATAATGATAAAGGAGTCATTACTAAAAGTGATGTGCAGACTAAAATTGATGGAATAATAGAAACAGTAAAAAGCGTTAATGATATTACTAAGGAAACTGTTGTCAAGCAGTTAAAATTATTACTGACTGATTTTTATGATATTTATATAAATAGAAAGTTGGAAGATATTTCCAATATCGAATGGTTTTTATTAGAAGATGTTTTAAATAAACTGACTGAAAATAAAAAACTTGGATTTTATGAAACTATAGCTTTGGAAGATATTTATAATTTAGAACTTTCTTTAAAGGATATGGTTGTGAGTTACGGTTATATCTTTAACCGCATTACAAATATCGATTTTGATTTAACTAAATCACTTGTTTATAATATTAGTTCTTTTAAAGGTCTTGATAAAAAAGTTAAATCAAGTTATGTCAGTCTTTTACTTGATTATGAAATGTCGGCTGTATATTTAAATCAAAAGCGTAATTATGAACTGATGAAAGAAAAAGGTTTAGAATTAGGTTATTTAAAAAGACCATTGATAACTCATGAAATCATTATTGATGAAACTATGCAGTATACAGATGATAAAGGCTTTTTAAATAAAGTTTTAGAGCTGATGAAATATCAAAGAAAGTGTTTTAGCGGTTCTACTTTTGTTATACATGCAACTGATGATATAAATAAAAATCTTGAAAATAATGGTGATTTGTTGTCGCAGTTATTTGAACTTACTACTAATAAATTTATCGGATATACAACAGGAAAATCATTAACGACTCTGCCTGTTCTTATACCACAGTTAAATAAAAATGATTGTAAGTTAATAAGTACGTTTTCAAAAGGTAAAAATAATGAACGTACTTTTTTTGTATTTGATGATAAAAAAAGAAAAATTATTATGACATCTATTATAAACAGTTTTCAAAAAACTTATTATAAGGGCGGTGTATAATGAAAAAAATGATAATAATATCGATTTTACCGATATTATTATTTTTTGTTGTTTTAATAGGTGTTGTAGGCAGTGTTTCTAATGATTCAAGCAGTTCATCAAATATAAATGCAAGTGAGGTACAAGGTTTGCCTAGTACGATTAAAGAAGAAATGGTAATTGCAAGTTTAGAAGTACAGGCAAAATATGGTTATCCTACCAGTGTCTGTTTAGCGCAAATAATTCAGGAATCTAGTGGTAAAAATGAGGGATTATCAAAACTGGCTTATGAACATTGTAATTTATTTGGTTTGAAAGCAAGCAGAGGTTGGGATGGTAAAATTATTGAAATGCAGACAAAAGAACAGGATAAAAACGGTAATGAATATACGATATATGCAAAATTTAGAAAGTATGATACATGGACGGATAGTATTAATGATCGTGCTGAACTGTTAAAAAAATCTTTTACATATGATGTTGACGGTATAACTAATGCTGATGAATTTGCGAAAAGATTAGAAAAATGGGCTACTGATATAGATTATTCTGAAACACTTATTAAACATATGAAAAAATATGATTTATATAAGTTTGATACTATGACTATAGAAGAATTTAAAGAAGATTCTAATAATATCATGGTAAGTGGCGATAGTGAATTAGGTAACGCAATTGCTAACAGTGCATTAAGTAAAAGAGGCTGTCAATATGTATGGGGTGCAAATGGTCCTGATACATTTGATTGCAGTGGTTTGGTATGGTGGGCATGTAATGAAAATGGAGTTAAATTTGAAAGGACTACTGCAAGTCAGTTGTCAAAAATGGGTAAATCTGTTAAATATGAAGAATTGCAAGCGGGTGATATTATCACATTTAAAACTGACCCATCTTATATAAGCCACGTGGGAATTTATATAGGCAATGGACAAATGGTACACGCCCCTAACAGAACTACAGTTGTAAAAGTCCAACAGATAACAAGCGGTTATTATTATGAACGTATATATAACTGCAGAAGATTGTATTAGTTATGTAATTCAGTTTTTCTGCAGTTTTTTGTAAATATGAATTACAAATGATTAAATGAATTAGAGAAAGTGGTGATTTTATGAAATTTGGAAATAAAGATAATAAATATATTATTTTAAAAAATGGAAATAATTATGGTTTTATATTTGGTACAGTTATTACATTTATAGTTTTTGTTTTACTGATAACTTCTAAGATGTGGTTACCTGATGATAGAACAGAAATGATAAAAAATAATAATACAGAAATGTATTTTTATATGATTAATCTGGAAACAGGTGATTATTATGTTGATTATGAAAATAATTTAGCTGAGATTCATTTAAAACAGTATGTTGGAGATGTTGATAAAAAATACAGTTTGAAATTTAATGTATATGACAGTTATGGAAATAAATTACCTACTATGCTGATTGATGGCAATAAAGAAAAAGATAATGATGATGATGAAAATGAATCTTCGCCTTATAACATGAAAAGCATTTTGCAGATTGGAATACCTGATGACTTATATTATTTAAGAATTGATGTAGTACAAAAAGACAATACTACTCAGCAGATTTTTATTGATTATCGCAATATGAAAGAAAAGAAAATTTTAGAAAAAGGTAAAGACTATTTGAAAAATTATGAAAATGAATTAATTGAAATGAATACTTTAGATTATGAAATTAATGAATCTAAAATAGCAATTGAAGATATAAAACAGTCTATTAAAGATTATAATAATTTGCCTGATGATCAAAAGGCTTTAAATCCTGATGGACTTAGTAATTTAAATAATGATTTAAATACTGAAAATGATACTTTAGAAAATCTGGAAAAAGATTTAAAAAAACAAAAGAAAATAGTTGAAAAGTTAGAAGATGTACCTTTTACAGTTGGTGATAAAAAATGATTGGTTTATTGATTTTAGGTGATATTGGTGTATTTATTGGATATATGTATTTAAAAAGAAAGGGTTTGTAATTCAATAGTATTATTGATCTTTTAAATCGGGATTTATTAGTGAATTACAAAAATAAATAAATTGAGATGAAAAAGAAAAACAAGAAAGAAAAGTATTACCGAATATATGTCGGTAATACTTTGTTAATGTTTATTTATAAAACAGGTAATTTTTTTCGTAATATTTATTGGAAGATATTTAAAAAGGAATATGCATCAGCTTATAAGAAATACAAAAATGATTTATTAAATGTTAAGCGACTGCAAAAGAACTTTATAAAAATAAGCAAATTACAGAATAGAAAAATAAAAAAATTTAGTGATGTTCCCCTATTTTATTATCGATTTAATAGTAAAACAATCAGTATTAAGATTAGATTTTTAAATCTTCCAAAAGAAATTAATTATGAAAATTTTTTAGAAACAATTGTAATTACTTCTAATTTAAAGGTTATAGAAAAAATATTTAAAGATGGATTTTATTATGTTGAATTAGGTTTGTTAGCTGATAATATCCCTGAAAAGGTATTTATTGATAATTCCAGTGACAAACTTAATATACCAATAGCAGCAAGTTTTGGCAAAATTATTTATTGGAATATCAAAAGTGTTCCGCATGCTCTGTTTACAGGTTCTACAGGTTCAGGAAAAACAACTTTTGTAAAATATGTCTTATCGAATATTTTAAGATATTATGAGGTAAACTGTATTGACGGTAAATCTATTGATTATATAAAATACAGCGATTATTTTAAAAAGTATGAAAGTGTTTTAAATAAAGAAAACTGTATTAGTATGATTAAAGAGTTTAATGATGAAATGATTGATAGATTTACTTATTTACAGGAAATAAAAGAAGATAATATTTATGATAAAAATATTTATCAGCCTAAATTTTTAATGATAGATGAATATACCAGTTTTATAGAGTCGTTAGATAAAAAAACTAAAGCAGAGATATTAAATTTAATAGGAAATATAGCACGTTTAGGACGTGCAGTAGGAATGATACTTATTTTATTAATGCAAAGGCCTGATACGACTTTTTTAAGCGGTGAGATAAGAAATAACTTTCTTTTGCGTGTAGTACTGGGACCAAACGGTAATGAAATATACAGAATGATGTTTGATACAGCTGATGATTTTGAAAATAATATGAAAATCGGTCAGGGCTATGCAAGGGTTGGAGGAAAACAATATATAATAAGTATTCCATATGTAAAAAGTATTGAAATATAGCAGTAAATATTGATTTTTTCAGTAAAATGTAATACAATGTATTACAAAGAGAGGTGATATGTATGAGTTTTTCAATGAGATTAAGTCAGGAAGAAGAAAGTCTTTTTAAGAGTTACGCTAAATTGCATGGAATCAGTTTATCCGAAGCATTGAAAAGAGCGTTATTGGAAAAAATTGAAGATGAATATGATATTAATATTGCTGAATCTGCATATAAAGAATATTTAAAAGATCCAGTTACTTATTCTATGGACGATGTAAAGAAAGAGCTAGGGTTATGAGATATAAAGTTGTTTTTTCAAAAACTGTTTTAAAACAGTTAAAGAAGATGGATAAATATACTAAACTTTTATTGATAAATTGGATTGAGAATAATCTTGATGGTTGTGATGATCCTAGAGTACACGGTAAGGCTTTAAGTGCTAATCGTAGCGGACAATGGCGGTATAGAATTGGTGATTATCGTTTAATATGTGAGATTGAAGATAATAAACTTGTTATTTTTGCTTTATCAGTTGGTCATCGTAAAGATGTTTATAAGAGATAAAAACAAAGTTATTTAAAAAGGAGTCGAGAATTATATCAATTCCTTTTTTAATACTTAAATTTAGATTTTTGATAGGTGTTGTAGCGAAATATAGTATTTTATATACCAAAATTATTAAACGTTAAAATCTTTTAAAGTTTCTTTTTTTTTATAATAATTATTAATTATAATATTATTTTACCATCTTAATTTTTTTTGATATATTATGCATATAAAGATAAATATTGTATGGGAGAGGAGTTGAATTATAGTTACGTACCCTATCTATCAACAAATATGAAGGAGACGAAAAATATGAAAAAAAATTTTTTATGTGTTTTAGTGGCGATATTATTAGTCATTAATTTGCAAATAAGTGTTAGCGCTTATAATAAAAGTACAGTACCAAAAGAATTTTATGATACCAGTATTGAAAATTACCCAAATATTAATAATTATCTCAATATAGTTTTTTCTGGAGATGCAGAAAATATTAATATTTTTGATGCTTCAGACAAAAATATTACTGAAGAATTTGTGTTAAAAAATGCAAATAAGGAACGACAAGAGATAATAAATGAATTTGCTTACGGTGGCTATACTCTTGTTGTAAATGATAAAATAGAAAATATATCTACTAGGGCTTCGGTAGGAATTACAAAGCAAACACCTCATATTTATAAGATTTTAAAATACGATGGTCGTCCTACTGCGAATGAATTTGGTGGTTATATACGCGCAACATGTTTCTTTAATGATTCAATCGGAAAATTCACAAGTACAGGAACACCTTCTATTTATAAAGGATCGTTGACTTCAGGTAATGTAAAAGATATACAGTTAAAATATAATAAAACCGTATCGAGCAATTCAAGAAAAGTAACATATTCAGACTTCAGTATCCGTGTATATGATGAACAGTATGGAAATAACAGTGGTGCAGGAATTTATTACGATAGAGAGAGTATAAGCTATAAATTAACATTTACACCTTCTTAAAAAATGAAATTATGAAACTGAAAAAAATTGATTTAAAATCTAATAAAAATAAAATTATATTTTTTTTGATCGTAACACAAATACTGTCACTGATTTTAATAATAAAATTATTTACTGTTGCTGATGAAAAGCAGTCGTATCCTTTGGGAAGGCAATATTTGGAATATGCATTTATTGCAGATAGATATGAAGTTCAAATACTGGATCAAGATGGAAATGATATAACACATGAATTTATTGAAAAGAATAAAAAATATTATATTTCTGGTGATTGGGATAAGATTTTAGAAAATTTTGCTGAAGAATCTGGAAATATGTTGACAGACGATAAATACGATAAATCATTTGATCGATAATAAAATTAAATTGTAGCAAAAAAAGAAAGGTTGATGTCCTTTCTTTTTTTATGGAATTGTTAAAAATAAAATATTTCTTAACTAAAAGAACGTAAACATCTTGTTATCTTACGTTTTTTTGATTTTAAGAGCCTTTTTAGCAAAATATGATTATTATACTAGAATCATCAATCGTTGCTTAAAACGCAAAAAAACAGCAAAAAAAGAAATCTTTAAAATTCCTAAAAAAATTAAACGTGGGGGAACTAGGGGGAGTTTAATTTTTGATTTTTTACGAAGTAAAAAGAGGAATTTTAAAGATGTAGTCCCCTACTTATTTTTATGATATGGAGTGAATGAAAATGAAAATCAGTGATAAGCAGTTTTATATTTGTAATGCGATCGATAGTATGTATTTAAATTTTGCAGTAAATTACAATTATTACTGTAAACAGTAGAACCGCCTGCGGTTCTACTTAAAAATACTCCGTGCGTGCGTGGTGCTTGCACCTTAGCAAAAGCACGGTTGCACAAATAGGTAAGAGCTGACGTAGTCGGCTCTTACCTATTACTTACATTTATTAATAGTGCAACTTAAGACCGCAAAAATGATGAATCATCCAACAATCGATTACAATTACAAAATTATTAAAAGTGGCGGATATACTGAATTGTATATCTATCATGACAGGACAATGTCACGAAAAGATGACAGTTTGAAAAAACTGTTAGATTCTTGGGCTGAAGAAACAAAAGATGTGGAAGTAGCAAACGAAGATGAAAAAAAGGAAGTGAAAATAGAAAATGAACAGATAAAAAATGATTTAGTATTAACAGATAAAGAAAAAGAATTAATAAAAAAAATAAGAAAAGAAAAAAAGAAAAATAAAAAAAATGTGAGGAGGTCAAAAATCAGATTAAGAAGATTGATTAACAGTAACCTTGGACAGTATCAGGAATTGGATAAATTCTTGACATTAACATGCCCTAATTTAAAAGATAGAGATGAGGCGACTCGTTTATTTAAAATTTTTATTCAAAGAATGCGTCGGCGGTACGGTAAGGAATTTGCGTATATAGCAGTTATGGAAATTCAAGACGGTTCAAGACTTGAAGATAAGACTAAGGCAACGAATGATATACATTTTCATACGTTGCTTTTTAATTTGCCTTATATACCTAAAAAAACTTTGCAAGAAATATGGAGTAATGGAATCATTGATATTAGAAAAATACGTGATTATAAAGATCCTGCTGGTTATTTGGTAAATTATCTAGTTGATGATGATATATTGAATCTACATAGAAAAAGAACATATTTTCCTAGTAAAAATTTAATTAGACCAATTGAATTTTTAAGTACTGATTTTAAAGATGTTTTAGAACTTTGTGATAAGTTAAAACGCGAAATAGTATTTACTGATACCTTTGAAGCTGAATATGTAGGCAAGGTAACATATGTTAAATTTAAAAATAGAGAAATAGAGAGATTAATTATAAATGAGAAGTAAATTATTATATCGTTCTAGAAAAAGAGTAGAGAATTAATTAATCCAAATATTAACAAGTATAGTAAAAAAAGATAAAATAGCTTTTTTTGTTTTTTATGATTTTTGTGATAGAATAATTTTAAAGCGATGAGGTTAAAGAAATGATTTAGTGGGTTAATGATACAGTTAATGTTGACATATTAAATGGTAGTCATTATATAGCAGATTTATTATACGGACTGATGAATGAAAATAATTTAAATCATAAGAAAAGATATTTTTCTAATAAAAAATTGATAAAGCGAGGTATTGAAAATGAGAAATGAATATTATAATGATGAAGAATCTAAAGAAGTAGAAGCAACTGTTGAAAATGTTGAAGAAGAACTGCTTGCTAGCGGTTCAAAATATAAGATTATTAGAAGTGGTGAGTATGTTGAAGTTTATGCTGCTACTGATTTAATGTCTGACGAGGAAAAAGACGAATTTTATAAAGTGATGAAGCAAATGCAAAATAATGAATAGTATAAAATTCAATAGCAAAATTTAGATTTTGAAAATGTAAATTTATTATGTTATTATTAATATATAAATATAAAATTATATGGGAGTCTATTTTGTTATGAGTTTTACAAGTAAAATTAAGTCTTTACTTAAAGAAAATGAATTATCTTTTGATAATGCAGTTTTTATAAAAAAAGAAAGCGAATCAAAAAATAACTTAAATTATTTAGAATCGCTTGTTGGTAATCCAAAAGTCAAGGACGAAAAGAAATTAAAGCAACAAATTAGTTATTTAAAATATGGTATTAAAGGTGAAAATAAGATAGAATTTGAGCTTTTGCACAGTTATATTCCTATGTTGGTTTTACATGACATAAGATTAGAGTATAAAAATTCAGTGGCACAAATTGACTATTTAATTATAACTACAAAAAATACATACATTTTAGAAAGCAAGAATTATTATGGGAATATAGAAATAAATGCAGATGGTGATTTTATAAGATGGAATGGAAAAGAGCCAAAAGGTATGTATAATCCCGTATTTCAAAATAAAAGGCATATAGAAATTATTAAAAAAATTTATGAGTCAGTTAATATAATTTCAAATAATGTTCGTTATGATGCATCTTTTGATAGTTGGCATAAAAATATAGTAGTTTTTACAAATGATAATTCTTGTATTTATGCTAAGCACGCACCAGATGAAATTAAAAGTAAAGTTATAAAAGTAGATAATCTTGTTGAATATATTAGACAAACAGATAAAAAAAGTAAGAAAATAACTTTTAATGAAACTGATATGCGAAAAATTGCTAACTTATATTTAGAGAATCATAAACCTATTAAGTATAATTATTCATATCTTTTAGATGATATTAAGACAAAAACTACTAGTTTAAAACAAGAACTAATTGATTATCGAAAAAAAATTAGTAAACGTGATAATATAAAAGCATATTATATCTTTAACAACAAACAATTAGACGAATTATTAGAATTATTACCTTGTTCTATTGAAGAATTAACTTCAATAGCTGGTTTTGGTTCAAAAAAATGTGAAAAATATGGAAAAGAAATTTTAGAAATTATAAAAAAACAAAAAAATAATCAATAAATATTTTGCAGTAAAATTTGCTGAATTTTACTGCTTTTTTTTGAAATGAAATTACAAAATTAGTGTTAAATCCGAATATGTTTTTTCGTTTGAAAAATATTTTTTTATATTTTATAATGTATGATTGTAAAATACTGTATGGGAGGAGAGTTAATATGAATTTGATTAAATCAGTATTTAAAAGTTTTAAAGTTGATTATTTGGTGCGTCAGTATGTTATAGGATTGGCAATTTTTATCATTTTTTTAAAGACTAATTCATCTACTACTTTTGCAATGTTTCTATTATTGATTATTGATTTAATGGTTTTTCCATTTGTTAATTATCTATGGTGTGAAATATTAAATTTTATTACTGGAAGTCGTGAAATATTTTATAGTATTAATTTGTTATATTTGATATACAAAGTAGTGTCTAAAATTTTGTTATATATATTTGGATTTGCAATTTTCCCAATTGCTTTATTAGTTATTATGTTTAGAACAAACATGATAAAAGTTAAAAAATAAAAAATGTTTCAAAGTGTAATTCAAATGATGAAAATTGATTTTTGGATCAATAATATTACCGAATTACACTTTTTTGTTTAGAAAGGTGGTATTGTTTATAGAAGATTTAGAGAACTTGTTGAAACTTATAATTAAAATAGAAAATAAATTGAATGATAGAGATTGTTTTGATGAAAAAGAAACTATGTTATTAAAAATGATTAATTGTGAATGTAATTATATAGTATTACTTAACGATTATACTAAGTTACAGAAAAGTAAAAATTAAATGCGTTTAAATGATTTATTCGAAAAATATTTAGATGATATAGATTTAACACATCAAGATACTACTATTGATTCAATTAAATATAGATATAATTCACATATTAAAAATATTTTTGGCGAAATGGAATTAACTCAAATAACATATATTGAAATAAAAAAATTTCAAAAGATGTTGTTAGATGGTAAAGATAGAAATAGTGATAATAAAAAATATAGTGTTAGTTATATCAATCTGCTTGTCAAACTTTTAAAACGATTAATGAAGTATGCTATTTTAATGAATTATGTTAATTTTAATACCGAGGAATGTAGAGGTTTAGAAGCAGTTAGAGATATAGTTGATAAAGATAATTTTATTTCTAAACAGATTACATGGAATTTGAATGAATATAATAATTTTATTTCTTATGTTGATGATGAAGTATATAGAAATTTATTTGATATTTTATATTTTTGCGGATTAAGAAAGGGTGAAGTACTATCGCTTCGTTGGGATAATATAGATTTAATTGAAAGTACTATAACTATTGATAGCAGTGCTTCTAAAATAGTTGGCAGAGGGCAAGTTGTTAAAGCACCAAAAACAAAAAATTCTTATAGAACAATTTATATACATGAAACGTTGAAAAAAGAATTATTAAATTATTATATAAGTGAAAAAATAAAATATAATTATAATATAAAAAATCATTTTGTATTTGGTGGTATTAAAATGATTAGTTTTAGTACCTTAGATAGACGATTTAAAAGATATAAAGAAAAATCAAAGGCAAGTGATATGAATTTACATGGTTTTAGACATAGTCATGCTACAATGTTGTTGGAATTAACTAATGATATTTATAATGTTTCGAAGAGATTGGGACATGATAATATGGAAACAACAGAAATTTATTTACATAGTAATTCAAAAGCACAAAAAGATTTATCTGATAGAATAGAAGATGAAATACAAAGGAATATAACAACAAATTCTTTTAAAACATTAAAAGATAATTTACAAAAGATGTTATTGCAAGAAATAACTAAAGGTGTGTATAATAGTGATGAAAATAATTCAATAATGGCTATATATGAGTATATAAATAAAGTTATGTAATTGATGAAGTGAGGTGATTTTTTTGTCAAGAAAAGGAACTCCAACAAAGCCTTTGTACGCTAATAAAGATTCTAAATTAGCTACCGTTAGAAAAAGTCGAGGGTTAAGTCAACAGAAATTATCTGACTTAAGCGGTGTTAGTATGTCAATGATCGGTCATATTGAACAAAAAATAAAGCCTGTTGAATCTTTATCTTTTGCTCGTTTTTGTAAATTGTTAAATGTACTATCTTGTAAACCTATTGATTTGGTGGAGGATGAAACTACCTTAAAAATAGTAGAAAAAAATTTTTAAAAAGTATTGATTTTCTTCCAATATTGAGATATACTTAAGTTAAGTTAAATATCAATAAATAAACGTTATATTCAATTAATGTAACAAATGAGGTGGTCTTTGTTGAAATTAATTCCCATCGTCCGCCCCATTTTTTTTACAACAATCTAGTCTATTAACCACTTTGAGGTTTTATATATTTTTATAATTACACAACTTTATGGCACTATCATCTTTCATAAAAATATTTTGATAGTCATATGCTCAGTCGACGGTTAAAAGACAGTTTATATTGAATTAGATTATTCTATTTGTTATAATAATAATCGAAATTAAAAATTATAACAAATCGATATAATCGGTTACAATTTTCGTAGTTGTTTTCTGCCAACTGACATACATAACAAAGTTTCTGTGTAGAGAAACTTTGTTTTTTATTATAACCTTAAAAAAATAGAAAAATCAGTGATAAAATAAATTTTCATCTATCATACCAGCTTTAAACTTCTTATTTTATTTCAACGATAAACAGTTTTTAAGGTAGTAGCTATTTTTT
Source organism: Erysipelotrichaceae bacterium (assembly GCA_021770925.1). GTDB lineage: Bacteria > Bacillota_I > Bacilli_A > Erysipelotrichales > Coprobacillaceae > Thomasclavelia. The sequence goes on from JAETPY010000010.1 coordinate 27,948, forward strand.
CATCTTAATTATATCTTACTTCGATGCTGTTTTTTTACAAAATCATATACCTTTTATTTCATTGATTATTTGTAATTTATCAAAAAATTGTTTTCAATAATACTTTTAGTATATTCAGCTATAAAATAATATTTTTTCTGATTCATCACCGTAAATAAATTTACCTTTATAAATAACAGAAATATATCTTTTTCATGTATAAAAATACTTATTATTATTTTAATATAACTAAACAGTTTTTTAAATCAAGTTTATTTTTCAAAAAAATCAATACTCATATTTGTCGTACTTTAATCATTCCAACATCAATTTGCATAAAAATAAAAACAAAGTGATAGCATCCAAAAAGATTCTAACCACTTTGTCAACACCCTGAGATATCAGATTTTATCTAATACTCAATTTCATGTCAATATAGCTCAACGACTCCATTCTTAAGAATTTTTTAACTTCTATACATCATATTCATTTCACGAATTTCTTCTTTGATTTTATCCCTTAATTCTAACGGTTTAAAAACTTCAATATAGTTTGCTAATTGTAAAAACCATCTTACAAGACTCTCATCATAAACAACATTTTCAATTGAAATATCTACAAACTGATGAAATTGATTAACTACAAAAGCATTTTCTTTAAAACGATCACGTAACATTTCTAATACCTTATTACTATTAACCGCATAAACTCTAATTTGCAAATTAATCAAAACATTTTTTGCAATATTAAGAGGATCATTTGATTGCCAAATTTTATCCTTAAATGGTAAAATTCTTTTTTGAACATATTTTGGTGTTCGCACCACCCTTAATTCAGCTAAACGATCAATCCGATAATATTCTAATTCCAAATTTTCACCACTATTAATATGATATCCTACTACATAAAGTTGATTATCAATAATATCAACATTAGTAGGAAACATTAATACAGCTTTATTAGCTACAACTTCTTTCAATTCATTATCTTTTACAGCATAATCTAAACGTTTAAATGAAATACATCCTAAATTATTTATAGCACTAATTATTTTGTCCAAATAATTAAGTACATTCATTTGAATGTTTTCATCATTTAAATTATCTAATAACCGATACTGATTTATTTTATACAACGATGTATCTGATAATACTTTTTCAACTAATCTAGAATTACCTATTTTATCTAAACATAAACAATTTCGCAGTAATCTTGTTAATATAATTAACTCAATGTCGTTATAAAACGGCCTTTCAACAAACGCTCCCCTTTTTTGCTTTGTAGTATATTCAATTTTACCACTTTCATTAGCATTAAAAGGTGCTAATAATTTATCTTGATAATCACTAATAATATCATTAAATGATTTTATTGATTCAATATCAGCTTTAATAGTATTACTTGAAATAGTAGTACCTAGTTCACTTATTTTTAAAATCAGCTCTTCTCTAGAAAGAGCATGGTTTTCATCCGTTAATCTTTTTAAAAGATATTCTGTTAACAAAATTCTTGTACCATTACTAATATCTCCCATACATTTTCCTCCAGTACTTTAATTCTACTTTATCTCTTTAAATATGTAAAATCTCAACTGATTATATACATTAATTATTTGGTACATTTAAAAAAAATAATAAATAAATATTTAATATTTTGATTTTTTTATATAAAACAAAAATAAGAGTCAAAAATAAACTCCTATTTTTACACAAAACAAATCCTATTACAATAGCATTTTTGACTAAAAAAGCGTTCCCTGCTTTCCCCAATTTTGATATTCATCAAATGAAACATAGATATCTTTAATATCAATATTAGTTGTATCTTTAATCATTTTTGTTAATTCTTCAGTAAATTTCTTTTTAGATTCAAAATCAATTGATCTATATAGTTTTACAGCTATCATCATACATGGAATGTCTTCACCTCTAAAATACATAATTTGATTATCCTCTAAATGAAGCATCAAATTTTCTTCTTTTTTACCTGGTAAAATTGTAATTAATTCACCAGTTTTTTTAGCAATATCATTTTCTTGCCTAAGTGTCAATTTATGATTTGTTGTAAATGAAATAAATGGCATTTTCATTCCCTCCTTATATAATTTCATCATACTTATTTTAACATGTTTTTTATTCATTGTTAATAAACAATTGAATATCAATAATTTTATCAAAAAAATTAAAGCGTTCACCTAAACAATTTGCTTTATCTAAAAAAATATGGTAATATAAAAGGGCAAAAGTAGCAATATAATTTTCAAAGTATCACAAGTATTAGAAGATTGTATTCCTTTATGTACCAGCGCAATCCAATATTTGTGATTTAGAGTTACATAGAGTATTTCCTTTTTGCACATCTTTCAAGGAGGTACCATTAAATGAGTACAGGTAAAGTAAAATGGTTTAATCAAGAAAAAGGTTTTGGATTTATTACTAATGATGAAGATGGAAAAGATATCTTCGTACATTTTTCAGCTATCAACGCTGAAGGGTTCAAAACTTTAGAAGAAGGTCAAATCGTTGAATTCGACATTAATGAAACTGACCGTGGACCACAAGCTCAAAATGTTACAGTTAAATAATTTGAGCAAAATAAACCCATTCGGGTTATGTCATTAAATTGAAATGACATTATTAGAGGAGTAGCTAAAAAGTTAACTCCTCTTTTTATTTTTATAATAATTAAATATTTGATATATCTTTAAAAATATAAATATATTTAAATATACTTAAAAATTGGTTAACAGCGTATTTTTGAACCCATAATCTTATATTAAACTAATTTCAAAAATATATTCTACTTTTATCTATTAAATTCATTAGATAAATTTTAGGTAATCAATTATTTCATAATGAAGAAAATCTTTATTACTGCCATCAAAAATATCAATTGTGCTGCATTTGCCAAATTTTTTAATATCTTTAAACATCCATCATTAAAATCATTTACAAATCTATAACTATTTTGTCACTAGCTAAGATTTTTTCCCAATTTCTATATCATAACCAATAATAGTAGCACCAATAAAATTATAGTCAAAATACCCATTAAAAATAACTTTATTTTTAAACAAACAACCGTCTTTTGATATTGTAATTTATTTTTAAAATGAATATAAAAGTATATTCTTAAGTTTAAAATCTTCAATATTTATTAAAGCATAATCTCTTTAGATATGATAGAATGTTTGATATGGAGGTTTAATTAATGAAAATATATCGTGGTTTAGAATATAGTTTAAAAATTAAAAAAATAATTGTTGAAAGTATTAAAAAAGCTAATAATAATCCTTTTTCTAATTATTACTTTATTGTTGATGATCCTTTATTTTTTGAAGAAGCCTTTTTCAAATATACTGATACCTTATTTAATTTACAAATCATTCAATATAATGATTTATTAAGAAAACTATTAGATAATTATCATCTTTATCAATATGAAGAATTATCTAAATTAGATAAAATATTGATTACTAAAGAATTGATTGAATCATCAGATAATCTTTTTAATACAGATAACAAAATGAATATAATTTATGAATTAATAAATATATTTGATTTATTTTATTTAGAAGAAGTTGATGAACCTCAATTAAATAACTCACCATCATTATCTAAAGAAAAAATAACAACAATTATCGAATTATATCAATTACTCTTAAAAAAGATCCCTGATTATAAATGTTACCAATATGAAGACCTTCTATTTGAACAAATTGATAAAAGCATAGAAGATAATCATTATATTTTTATAACTGAAAAAATATTAAATCAACATCGTTATAATTTAATTAAGCAAATAGATAAATATAGTGATGTAATAATTCTAATTAATGACTGTAACGATTCAAGAAATCTAAATATTCCTTTTACAAACATTAAAGGAAATGATTACTTCACTAATTTTGATTCTTCTTACCTCAAGCATTTAAATACTTATCTTTTCTCACTTCAGACACCAAAATTTCCTCATCATACACCTCTATATAGTTTAATTCAAACTACTCCAAAAGCACAAATTGAAAGTGTCGTGTTAAATATCTACCAAAATATCGTTGACCATAAAATGCACTACCATGACTTTGCTGTCTATTACCCTAATCAAGAATACTTGGATCTCCTAATTGAAACACTTGATAACTTTAAAATTCCACACAATATCAAAAAAACAATTATTTTTAAAGAATTTGAAGCATGTTTATTATGGCTTAAATACTGCTGTAGTAGTAATGATGAAGATTTACTCGATTTACTCGATACTAAGATGATCAATGGTTATACTGACTATAATTATATAGATGTAATAAAAAAAGCATATCTAGAAACTGGTATTTTAAAAAATCCTTTTGTAGCAAAATATGATTTATCTAACTGCCATACCTTAACTGATTTTAGTTGTATGATGTTAAGTTTTATAAAAAATGAAATTATTTATAGTCAAAATCAAATCTTGTTAATTAGTTTTTTTAATAACTTGATTAGTAATCAATCTTTTCATATAAAAGATTTTTATAATTTAGTTGAGAAATTAAAACCAATTCTAAAAGAAGATAAAAACATATGCAGTGACCATCTTTACTTATTAAACTACAATCAATGCTATAGCGGTATCCTTGATTGTACAAATATATATTTGGTTGGTGTTAATGAGACAATTGTTCCTGTTCAAAATAAAGATATCGGAATATTATTAGATCAGGACTATCAAACTTTAAATTTACCAGATTTAAACTATCATATTGGTTTGGATCAAAATAATATTCTAAAAGTATTAAATAGTAATACAAATTTTACTGCTATCTGCTTTAGCAATGCTACAATCGATGGTCAGCCGTTATTAAAATCATCCTTATATACTCAATTAAACCAAATGTTTTCTTTTACAAAAATTGATATCAATAATGACTATTTACATTATAGCCTTAAAAATAAATTGTATCTTGTAAACGGAAAAGATATAAATTGTAAATCTTTAAATAACCTAATCGATCATTATAAACAAACTAATAATCAGCCTGATAAACTATCGATCCCCCTATTTTCATCATATCTTTCATCAAGTAAATTAGAAACATATAATAGCTGTCCTTATAAATATTTTAGCCAGTATGGTCTAAAAATTTATCCTTTTAACCAGCCAATTTTGCAAACTAACGAAATTGGAACTATTGTCCACTATGTTTTAGAAAAAGCATCACCATTATTTAAAAGCAGTCATAGTGCTTTGCAAGTTGATTATAATCAATTAAAAGAACTTATTAATAAGTACATTGATGAATATGTTAATCTTAATAATTTAAATGAGCGTTTAAAATATGGTACCAACAATTTCATTATTACAATGATCAAACAAGATTTAGTTAATACCATTATCGTATTAATCAATCAAATGAAAATTAGTGATTTTAAAATTATTGGTAATGAAGTTGAGATTAATCGCGATTACCATGATTTCAAATTTAATGGTATTATTGACCGAGTTGATCAATACGATAATTATTTAAAAATTATTGATTATAAATCCAGTAATAAAGAATTAGATATCTCGTTAGCAATTCAAGGATTTAATATACAGATGTTATTGTATTTAGATACTTTAACAAATCAAATGAAACTTGATAAAGGAGCATTGTTGTATTTTAACACAAAAAAAAGAATTTTATCTAGTTCCATGAAAATAACCGAAAAAGAAAATAGCATTAATTTCTTTAAACAGTATAAAATGAATGGTTATGTAAATGAAGCAGTGATTGAAGAAATTGATAATTCAATTGATAAAGAATCTACAGTTATTAAAGCTAAATTTGTGAAAAAAGATGGCTGTTACAAAGGAAATATTTTAAGTAGTTTTTCTTTTGACCAGCTTTTAACATATATAAACAGTCATATCATTAAATTATATCATGAATTAATTACAGGTAATATTGGTATTAATCCCAAAGGCAGTGATGATGCAGCGATTCATACCAAAGTAAACCCCTGCAGTTATTGCAATTACCGAAGTTTATGTAATTATGATGTCTTCTATAATGAATATACATTAGTTAATAATGAAAATCTTGAATATTTAATTAAGGAGGAAACTAATAATGCCGATTAATTCATTAAATGACGGCCAATACGAGGCAGTTATTACCCGTAATTGTTCAATCCTCGTTTCTGCTCCTGCCGGCTCTGGAAAAACTAAAATACTAGTGAATCGTATTATGTCTTTAATTGAAGAAGACGCTTATAACGTAGATGAACTTTTAGTTTTAACATTTACCAATGCTGCTGCTTTAGAAATGAAACAGCGTTTACAAGCAGTATTAGAGACCCGTCTTCAAGAAAATATTTCTGATTCTTTGAAAACTCATTTATTAAAACAAAAACAATTATTACCAAAAGCTTATATTACTAATTTCCATGGTTTTTGTAGTACTTTATTAAAACAATATGGCTACTTAATTAATTTAAACAATAAATTTGACATTTGCACTGATCCTATTGTTATTAAACATCAAATTCTTGATCAATGTATTCAAATATGGTCTAAAGATCAATCTTTCATTGATTTTATTAGTACATATTTTCCAGAATATTATTTTAATAATTTTAAAAATGCTATTTTTAAATTTGAAAATCTAAGTAACACTATCTATGATTTTGATAATTATCTTAACGAAATCAAAACAAATATTTATGATCATATTATAGATGGTGATAGTGAAGATGTTAATTCCTGGCCAATAAATCAAAAAATTATTGAGTTATTAAAAATACAGGCAAAAATAGGTCTAAATAAGGTTTACGAATTAGCAAACTTTGCAAAAAATCACAATTTATCATTTTACTATCAAAATCCTTTTGGTAACGATAAACCTAAAAAAGCTGATTTGCCAAGCCCCTTTGACTGCCATTTAAAATATTATCATGATGTAACAGAAGCCTTAAATAGCAATAACATAAACAAAATAATCACTGCCAGCAATGCCGCTTTAATTAAAAGTTATGACAGTAGAGGTTTATTTAATGAAGATAACGAGGAATATAAAACTGAATATAATCGTCTTAAAAATAATATTATAAAATTTTATAAAGACAAGTTTAAAGACCTAGTTTATGATGATATCGATGAATTTAAATTAACATTATCATCATCTATTATCCCTCTTGAAAAACTAGTTGCTTATCTAAAAGAATTTAAACAGGCTTATAAACATTACAAACAGGATCATAATATTTTAGATTTTAATGATTTAGAAGCTAATGCTTTAGAATTATTAGAACCAAAATATGGTATAGCCAATTTACTATACACTCAATTAAAAGAAATCATGATTGACGAATATCAAGATACTAATCAAATTCAAGAAACCTTAATTAATAAAATCGCTGATTTAAAAGATCCAAAAATAAATCGTTTTATGGTTGGAGATATGAAACAGTCAATTTATCGTTTTAGAGAGGCTGATCCTGAAATTTTTAATGAAAAATATCTAACTTTTAACCATCTCCCTAATACTAAAAGAATTGACCTTAAATTCAATTATCGTTCTAATAAAATCGTTCTAGATAGTGTTAATTATATTTTCAACCAGATCATGGATATTGATATCGGCGGTCTTGATTATTATCTAGATGATAGCGCTAAATTAAATTACGACTTTTTAAGAAAAGAAGGAGCTAAAGAATTAGAAGACCTCCCTACAGTCATAACAAACGCTTCGAAACGTTTAGATGAAGAAACCCGTTTTACTAGCGAAGTTCTTCTATCATACCAAACCAAAACTAGTTTAAAAGATGCTGAACTAGAAGCAAAAATGGTAGCTAAAAAGATTCTGGATATGGTAGGGATCTTGGAATTAGATAATTTTGACAAAACTAAAAGACTTGCTGATTACAAAGATATTGTAGTATTAATGCGTAATACACGTAATTTTATTGCTTTCAAAAAAATCTTTTCACGTTATAACATTCCTAATCATATTGTTTTATCACAAGGCTTTTTACAAGCCCCTGAAATAATCAGTATCATTAATGTCTTAAAAGCTTTTGACAATCATTTAGATGATATTGCTTTTACTAGTTTATTAAAGGGAAATTATGTAATTAGCGGCTTTGATGAAAACATGTTAGCGAAAATTAGAAATGATGAGAGTTTATCTATCTATGATAATATTATAAAATATATTGATATAAAACAGCCAGGCTACCAAAGTTTAGAAAAATTTATCAACTATTATCATGAAATGCGTCAATACTTTAATTTCCACTCAGTTAAAGAAAGTTTATACAAATTTTACCAGGATAGTGAATATTTAAGCTTTTTGGCTTCATTAATTAACGGAGCTCAAAGAATTGCTAATCTAGAACTATTACTTTGTAAAATGGATGAGATGAAAAATGAATCTTTGCATAGTATTGTTACAAAATTTGATGAGATGATAAATAATAGTGTAAATATGTCTCCTGCAATGGTTGCCAGTAATGATGATAATGTTGTCTCTTTTATGACGATTCACAAATCTAAAGGATTAGAATTTCCTATTGTTTTTGTTTCAAACCTGCAAAATAAATTTAATCAGCAGGATGCAAGAGAAAGGATCATCAGTGATAAAAAATTGGGTATTGCAATTAAACCACGTTTAAAACTACAGCTTGAACCTTATCAGGACGTTATCACTGAATACGAAAATAAATATCGTAAAGTCATTGCCAGCTATCAAACAAATGAAGCAATTAATGAAGAAATGCGTATATTTTATGTTGCATTGACTAGAGCATCCCAAAAACTCATCTTAACTGGCTTAATTAAAGATCCTCAAGATATCATTAAATGGCAAAGATATGTGATCAATAACAACGAAGATACAATAATTGATCCTCGATGCAATGATAAAGTTATCCTTTACCATAACGCCAGAAAACAAAACAGCTATTTAGACTGGTTAGGTATTTCTATAATGAATCATGATGATATTATTAAACAAGGCATTAATAAACAGCTTTTAGACAGTCAAAACTCAGATGAAATAATTGAAGAAATCAAACACAATTTTCAAACCATTATGATTCACAAAAGCCGTAATTTAATTCAGGAAAATACTAAACATAGCAGGTTTTTAATTAAAATTTTTAATCATGATGATATTGAACAGCAAATTATAACTGCTAATAAAAAGGAAAATATTCTTGATTTAACTAACTATCAACGTTATAACAATTTTGAATATCCCTACCCTATCAACCCAAACAAAGCAATTGCTGTAACGCGCAAAATCGAAGATGGCGATCGTACATTTGAAGACATAAACTATGACATCGATGATTCTAATATTCCTGCCACCACCCGCGGTACAATTATTCATAGTGTTCTTGAACATCTTGATATCAAACCTAATTTAAACTTAGATGATAACTTAACCCGTTTAAAAAGATACGGCCTTTATGATCAAGAGTCTTGGCAGATAATTGAAAAATATTATGATTGTCTTAAAAATTTTGTCAATAGTGATATATTTCAATTAATGTGCAGTGCTAAAAAACTATATAAAGAAAAAGAATTTTCTATGCTGGATGGAGAACAAATCATACATGGTATTTTCGATGTTGTCTGTATCAATGATGATGAAATTACAATTATTGATTATAAAACTGATAATATTAAAGATACTACTTCTAATGATTTATTAATATCATTACATAAGCCTCAAATGGATTATTATAAAAAAATATTAGCTCGTGTTTTCCCTCAAGCTAATATTAAAGCAATTGTTTATTATTTACATATTGACAAATATGTCATATTATAAAAAGCTATAACAAATAATTTTCTAATCATGCAAAAGCGTTATAGCTTTTTTTATTCTAAATCCTTAAGAAATCATTAATATGTTTTCAATATAAAATAATACTTTGATGACTTATAATGTTATAATTAGAACAATGGAAAATGTTTTTTACATAATATTTTACAAATGTTAAACTCCTTTGATAGACAAATCAGTAAGAGTAATTTATCATTAAAACAGGTCAGGAGGTAATTATGGAACTAAATAAGCAAATAAAAAAATATCGTACGAACATGAACTTATCACAAGAAGAACTAGCCCAAAAGATTTACGTTACCAGACAAACAATTTCTAATTGGGAAAATGGAAAAAGCTATCCAGACATCCATAATCTTCTATTAATGAGCTCTTTATTTAACACATCTCTAGACCAGCTAATAAAAGGAGATTTAGATATTATGAAAGAAAAAATTCAAAAAGTGGATATTAAAATATTCGATTATTACGGGAAAATCTATACATTTTTATTATTTGCTACAATAATTGCACTAGCACCGCTAGTTTATTACTTTAAAATATACGGTATGATGATTGAATTATTACTTTTTATCATTACTTTTATCTATGCATTAAAGATAGAGAAATTTAAGAAAAAGAACAATATTCAGACCTATAAAGAGATTGTTGCATTTAGTAATGGAGAACGACTTGATGAAATAACTCAAAATCAGGAAATAGGAAAAAGACCATATCAAAAATTTTTATTAGCATTTACAGCTGGTTTAACTACCCTTGTTATAACCATGTTATTATTTAAACTATTGGCGATTATAAATTAAGTCATAAATTATATTTTTATCTAATAAGATTATTTCTTGAACTTTCTTAATTTAAAGTATAAAAAGGACAATAAATCAGTTAAAGCTGTAAACTTTATTGTCTTTTTTATATAATTAAATTAAAAAATCCAGCAAATATTCTAAGCAGTATCTATTTAAAGCTATGTTCTTCAAACAAAAAGAGACCGAATAAAACAGCCTCATAATTTGTCACAAATTGTTATTTTACTACAACATCTTTTATATTTTTCAAAATAATTCGTGTCATCCCACGTTCATCCATTTCCCGGGAAATATCGACACCCTCAAGATAATCTTCAACACTTAATTCAATAATTCGATCATCATCCAATACAAGTTTACAGCGGGACATTCGTTCCAAAGATACAGGCACATTAACAATTTCGTCATCATCTTCAATTCCTAAATCTCGCATGATCGTTTCAACTTCTTCAGTTGCATTATAATCATTGCCCATTACTTTTTTTGCTAATTCCATTGGTTTTACTGGACGATGTTCCATTACCAGTTCCGCTAATTCTCTTTTTACAACCGGTAAAGGATCACCATCAATAACCCCATACTCACTATCGACCTTTTTTACTACTTTATTAACAATACTCATTTTTTGTTTATCTGTTAATCTAGGTTCACCTTTAATATACTGTTCATTTAAATAGTAGCCGGGTTTTCCATCAATCATAAATCTTTTTTCAATAATTGATAAAAGATTATCTTCAATATTAATGATAATAGCTTCCTCAACAGCTGTTGTTTTATTTGGTAAAATTTGTTGATTAACAAAACGAATACTACGAACACCATCAATTTCTTCAATTAAACTCATCGGCATTGTTTTATAATTCAGCTTAATAATTAAAATAAATTTTTTTCCATCCACTTTGCATTCAACAAACATTAAATTAGCATTTGGCATTTCTTCAATCTTTGTACAAAGATCAAACAAATCACGAGTAATTTTGATTGATTCTTCTTTAAAACTTTCATCGCTTTCAATCATTTTTTTACTAGCTTGTAACAAATGATGTTCACTTCCGATTATCAATTGTTTGATCCCAGAATTTTCTAAACATTTTTCTATTTTTTTATCATAGTATTCTGTAGTTCCTTCAGTTAGATTAATAAAAGTATCTGAATAGATTATCTTACTATGTTCTAAATCCAACATATGGATCAAAATTTTATCAATTATTATTGTATTATTCATTCTTTCATCACCAAAAACTAGTATATCATATTTTGACAATTTAAGGTATAATAATCTTGGTGATTGAAATGAAAATAATTATTGCACCAGCTAAGGTGATGAAAACTAAACAAATTAATATTGAACAAACGGATTTGCTTTTTCCTAAAAAGACAAAACAACTATCTAAATATTTAAAACAGTATTCAATTGAAGAATTACATGATTTTATGAAAATATCTTTTAAAATGGCAGAAACAGTTTACAGTTATTATCATAGTGATTACGATTATACTCCAGCTATTTATTGTTATCAAGGAACTGTGTTTAAACAAATTAATTTAAATACTTATAATAATAATGATTTTAATTATTTAGATAAATATCTTAATATCATGTCTGCTTATTATGGTATTTTAAAATATAATACTAAGATTACACCCTATCGTTTAGATATGATCATGAAATTTGATTTAAATTTATATGATTTTTGGCAAAAAGAAGTAAATAAATATTTTGAAGATGAAGATTATATAATTTGTCTTGCTTCTAAAGAATTTGCAAAAATAGTTAATCATCCACATCTTATTAATATCGATTTTGTTGAAAAAAAAGCTGAAAAACTAGTTCGTAATTCAATGTACGTTAAACAGGCCCGAGGTAAAATGTTAAATATCATGATAAAAAATAAAATTGTTTTACTTGAAGATTTAAAGAATATTACTTTTGATGACTACCACTATGATAACGATTTATCAACTTCTAATAATTATGTATTTATTAGAAGTGCCAAACAGCAATATAAAAAATTATAACAGATGGTCCTGCCATCTGTTATTTGTTTAGATATTTAGTTAAAAAATGCAGCATTACTTCCATCTGTTCATCACTGCCAATTGTAATTCTTAAGTACTGGTCAATTCTTTCCTTATTCCAGTGGCGAACAATAATCCCTTCTTTTCGTAAAGCCATAAATAATTCTTGACCATCAACATCGGGATGTTTAACAAACACAAAATTAGCATAACTATCAGGAACAATAAATCCTAGTTCTTTTAATCTTTGTTTTGTCATTTCCCGAGTTTTAATAATTTTTGCACACTTTGCTTTAGTATCCTGATCATCTAAGATACTTGCTAAAGCAATTTGCTGAGTAATATAATCAATTGGATATGAGTTAAAAGAATTCTTTACATCATATAAATGACTAATTGCTTCTTTATTACCTAAAGCAACCCCTAAACGAATTCCTGCTAACGATCTTGATTTAGAATATGTTTGAATTACTATTAAGTTGTCATATTTATTAATTAATGGTACACAGCTTTCACCACCAAAATCAATATACGCCTCATCAATAACAACAATACTATCAGGATTATTCTTTAAAACTGTTTCAATAAAATCTAAATCTTCTAATAAACCAGTTGGAGCATTGGGATTAGGAAAAATAATCCCACTATTCGGCTGCATAAAATCATCAATGTTAATTTTAAAATCGTCATTTAATTTAACCTGTCGATAGTCTATTTGATATAAATTACAATAAACCGGATAAAAAGAATATGTAATATCTGGAAATAAAACTGGCTCATTTCCATTAAAAAAAGTTAAAAAAGTTAATGCCAATACTTCATCTGATCCATTACCGATAAATACCTGTTTATCATCTAAATTATAATAAGCAGCTAATGCTTTTCTTAAATCAGCAGCATCACTATTTGGATATAATCTTAACTTATCAATATCAATACTGCTAATTACTTCCTTTACTTTAAAACTAGGTCCATAAGGATTTTCATTAGTATTCAATTTAATCATATTTACAATTTTAGGTTGTTCCCCTGCCACATATGGCTCTACCTTACGTAGTTTATCTTGCCAAGTCATTTAATTACCCCCTTAAAGTATTTTTTCAATCAACTCTGATAAATTATCTACCTGCTTAAAACTATATTTTTTAATCTCATTATTCACCCGATTAAATGTATAACCATAATCAGCATATTTAAACATACTAATATCATTATATGAATCTCCAATTCCATAGCTAATTAAATCTTCACCTATCAAATTAACTAAATCAATAATCCCTGTTCCTTTAGTACAATTACTTGGAGTGATATCTAAATAATGCTGATTTAAAGTTCCCTGGGCATCATCAAAATAATTTCTAGTAACAAATTGTTGTATCTTTAATACATTATCCAGCTGCTGATCATCCTGATGTATTGCTATTATAGCAAACTCAGCTGCTTTTTGATACTCTTTTAAAAAATCATCATCTTTACTTATAATCATTCCCCGACTGCTAAATTTATATGTTTGGCCTTGATAATATGCTAATGTTGTTTTATCAGCAAAAAAGTAAACCCAAAGATTATCATATTTTAAACATTCTTCAATAATCTTGATTCCAACATCTTTTAAAATAACTCGTTTATATAAAACTGTATCATCTTTATCTATAATCTGTGCTCCGTTATTTAAAATCAAATAATCATAACTTAAACCATGTTTATTAATCTCACACATTGCCTCTTCAACGTTTCTGCCAGTATTAAAAACAAATATATTTCCGGCTTGTCGATATTTTTCTATCATTTCTTTATCTTTTGAATAAAGTAATCCTGATTCATTAATAATAGTTCCGTCCATATCACAAAACAAAATTTTTTTCATATCGGCCTCCTAAACCAAATCATCAAATAGCTGATAAAGTACTTCTTTACTTTTATTAGTTTCTTTTAAAGCATCTTCAATTCTTTTAGCAACTATTTCACTATTTTTTAAACAAACACATTTTCCACTTTGATTATCAATCAATAGTTCTATTGCTTTACTAGCCATCCTTGATGCTAAAATACGATCCTCTGGAACAGGTGATCCGCCACGTTGAATGTGTCCTAAAACAATGGCTCGGCTAGAAAATCCAGTTTCCTGGTCAATTCGTTTAGCTAATTTATCGGTATCAAGTATTTTTTCACTAGCTATAATAATAGCATGTCGTTTATGATAAATAGTTTCATTTTTAACCATTTCAGCAACAATAAAATCTTCATCATAACTTCTTTTGTTAGTAATTACTAATTCACTACCACAAGAAATGGCTGAATAAAGCGCTAAACTATCAGCATTATTTCCCATTACCTCGATTACAAAACACCGATGATGTGAACTTGATGTATCTCTTAGTTTATTAACAGCATCAGTAATATTTGATAAAGCAGTATGAAATCCAATTGTTTCATCTGTACCACTGATATCATTATCAATTGTCCCAGGAATTCCAATACAATTAATTCCTTTTTTACTCAAAGCTAATGCTCCACGATAACTACCATCTCCACCAATTACAACAAGACTATCAATATTAAACTTTTTCAAATTTTCAATTGCCTTATCTTGAACTTCATCTAATTTAAATTCAGGTAATCTTGAAGATCCTAAAATAGTTCCCCCTTTAGCTAAGATTTCTGAAACATCACTATATCCTAGTTTTTTTATTTTTCCATCCACTAATCCCTGATAACCATCATATATACCATAAACCTCAAAACCTCTTTTAATTCCAACTCGAACAATTGCCCGAATTGCCCCATTCATTCCTGGAGCATCACCTCCAGAAGTCAATACTGCGATTCTCCTCATTTCTGCACCCCCAAATCATTTTATATGTACAGATTATAACATAATCGCTTACTAATAATTAATTATTTCTATTTAAAAAAATAAAATTAATAGGTTAATATGAAAAATGTTATATTTAAAAAGTAAAACTCCTTTTTATTTAATAAAAGATAGTAAGAAGGAAAGATTATGATTCAAGAAGAAAATGTAGAAAAAATAAGTAATACTGTCAGTTTTAGCAATGATCTTTTTTTAAATATGCCTTCTCCAGAGACAATGATATTTCCCTGCAGTTAAGAAAAAAACTGATCTGGTTAATTTCTGGAATCAACTGTAAAGAACTTACTGTTCGCAATCCTGAAAT
>JAETPY010000155.1 GCA_021770925.1 Erysipelotrichaceae bacterium
TCAGCTTTATCACCTTTATAGAACTGTAACATATGCATTGCTGCTGCTAATCTTGCAAATGATCCATCTACTTCTTTTTGTGTTGCCTTATCATTAGCTAAGATATCTTGAGCTTCAGCTAATGCTAATGCTGCTTTAAATTCTGTAACTACTGCTGGTACTACTTTATCCAACTGTTCTTCAGTTACATTATTTGCCATATCTACAGCTATTTGTAATGCTGTTTTGTTTACTGTTACTTCTTCAGCTTTTACTAAAGCTTCTTTAGCATTTTGTAATGCTGTTACTGCATTATCTACTTCTTCCTGAGTTGCATCTTCTTTTTCTAAGACTGCTTTAACATTATCTATTGCAGTTTTGAATTCTGCCCAGCTTTCTTGAGTATAACTTGTTTCTTCCAATGTTAAACAGGTTTCATATAATTCTTCTAATTCTGTTTTATCTGTACCATTTATATAATTTTTATAAGTTTTTCTTACTTGAGCTCCATCTAATGCATAATCATACACTTTAAATTCATCAATATTACCTTTTTGACGATAAGCACCTCGACTTCCTGCCCCGATTACATAATTATCATTTGTATCAAGATTTAATTCTGCAATTTCTGCAAAGCTTGTATTCTTTGATGATAACTCACCATCTACATAAAGACTTAATGCTGCTAAACGATCTCCAACTATTGTCAAATAATGCCATTGTCCATCCATAGCAACTTTATCTCGGTTATTTGCTGATGTATCATATCTAGAACTTCCTGTTCCTGCATTAGCAAAAAATCCATCATAATTACAGAAAAATATTCCTAAATCCCTACCTGAATCTCCAGTTTTATTACTAAAAATTATAGTATCATTTTTACTTTCATTAGATTTAAACCACATTGAAATTGTAAAATCGTTTGTTCCTAACTGCATTCCTGGTATTTCAACATATCCATTACCAATTTCTAAAGCATTATTTTTATATCCCTCTACAAGATTAGGATTATTTACTAGTTTTCCATTATAATTTTGATACTGATTATTTACATCTGCATCAAAATTATAATAAATATATGGATCTCTAATTGGTGCTACTTTTTCTTCTAATTTTGAAATTGCTTTTTCTAAATTATCAATCATAGCATCAACCTGCTCTTGAGTCGCTGTAACTGCAAGACTTTTCGCTTCATTAATTACCTTTACTAATTTTGCATAACTGCTCTCAGTATAAGCATTACCTGGTATAGCTTGAGCATCGGCTAACAAGCAGTCTAATAACTGTCTTGATGGCTCTTCTTGATCAAGTAACTGACAGTCAATATAAAGCATATTATGATCTGATAATCCAGTTTCTACCATCTTTACTTCATTTACTTTAATATTTCTTGAAGTAACTACATTATCAATACAATATACATTCATAGATGAATCAACCTGATTATATGTATCATACCAAATTCCATCTTTACCATTAGCCAAATTATAGTTTCTCATCATTGGATAATTTTCACTTATATACTGATCTGTATTAAAATCACCCGTTAAAATCTTGTATGGTGTTGGATCTGCATCCATTGCATTTAACACTTCCTGCATTTGTTTTGCTCTTAAGCTTTGGCTTTCATGTGTTAAATGTGTATTATAAATAGCTACTTCCTTACCATCTTTTTCAAATACTCCTCGAGCATAAGCTCTTGCTTCATAGCTTCCTTCATTTAAAAGAGAAGCTCCAGTTTTTTCTTTAAATTCATATCTAGATAATAATCCAATTCCATATTGACCCCCACTATAATCAATCGTTTTTTGGAAATGTGAGTCTGTAAAATATTCATATTCTTTGAACTTTGCAAGCATATCATAATTATTACGACCCGTATTAATATCTACTTCCTGTACTCCTGCAACATCGATATTTTCTTGTTTTAGAGCACTATTCATCGCTTCAATATTTGGTTTTTTTCCAGCTGCAATATTGAATGATGCAACTCTAAAGCTATCACTAACTGTATTGGCTCTTGCATAAACTGCAGGGATGTTCATCAAAAGCGCTGCAGCTAATAATGCTCCTATTATTTTCTTTCCTCTCTTCATTTTTTCGCCTCCACTACTACATATTGTAGCAAAATATCATAAAATCCAATTGTCCATTTTCCCTAAATCTATAAACTAAAATATTTTATTTACATCATCTCCTGACTTTCATAATTTATTATAAAATATTTAGAACACATTAAAACTCTATCCCCTTTACAATTCATATGATTAGAGTTTTAGGCTTTTTTTGCATTCCATGTGAATTATTATATCATTTTTAACATCTAATTTATACGATTGTTCTTTTTCTAATGTGTAAAAAAAGGTAACATTTTTGATAGAATGTCACCTCTTTAAATCAAATAATTTTAATCTTAAATCATCTTTCTTTTTTTATTTTCAAAAATTACTAAAGCAGTAATTATAAATCCAATAAGTGGATAGATGATACTTACATCATCACCAGTTTTTACACTTACCATTGTATCTCTGGATTTTACTACTATAGAATTATCTGCTAATCACCTTCTATTACTTTTGCTAATACACCTTTGGCTTCATCTACTTCTACTTGACCTACTTATAGATCATTTAATATTGCATTAGCTTTTTTAATGCCTTCTCTATTGTATTCCATGTTTTTGTACTATAAATCCATTGGCCTGTTTGATCTTTTATGACTATTTTTCATCTCTACACATATTTGTATATAACATTAAAACTTACTTGATAAAACAGAGTAATCATGCTCGATAAACTAATTATCATAAGCATATCTTATAATACATTAAATTTTATAAATTGTATCAGTTGTAGTTATTTTTTATAATAAAAACACACTAAAAATTTGATTATCCGCTAAAACACTGTATCTATCGGCATTATTAAGGAGCCAAACACATCAAAATACTACTAATTTACTACGATTGAATGAGCCTTGATACGTCCTATTTCCCAGATATGCAAAGATACGGTACAGCACATCAGTATTGAAACAAGAAAAATTGAAT
>JAETPY010000156.1 GCA_021770925.1 Erysipelotrichaceae bacterium
TAATGAAAATGCAATGCAGGAAGAAGTAGATGAAGTATATACGCAATTGGTAAAAGCATTCTTAGACTTGAGATTAAAACCAAATAAAGACTTATTAAATGATTTAATCAACAAAGCCAATGGATTAAGTGAAGCAAAATATACAGCAGCATCATGGAAAGTGATGAATGAAGCATTGAATGATGCAAAAGCAGTATTAGATAATCCAGAAGCAACAGTTGAAGAAGTAATTAATGCTCAAACAGCAATTGAGGGGGCAATAGCTGGATTAGTAGTAAATCCAGGTGGTTCAAGTAGTTCGAATGCATCAACCATAGTGAAACCAAATATAAAAAATGATGGAAAAGAGAGTGTAATAAAAACTGGTGATACAGCAGGTTTTGCTGGTGTGACTGGTTTAGGAGCATCATTAATAGTACTAGCATATTTATTTGTATCTAGAAAGAAAAAAGCTTAATTTATAAAAATTAATATAATAACGTTCCTGTAGACAGTGTAAATAATTAAATACTGTTTACAGGATGTTTTTATTTTAGAAAGATAGACAAGACAAGTTTTACATAAAAATATTTAAATATTGAAAACTTTATATAATATCATTAGAAAATGAATAATATTAAAAAGCTTTTTTAAACAAAAAAATGAATTCATCTTACATTTAGGAATTCAAGAAAATATTGTTTTATAATACTAAAAAGAATCCTAAGAAATTTATCTTTTAAATATAATGTCTTTTATTATTTGTACATGTGTATTAAATAAAGATTTATAATAGTAATATAGAATTTAAAGATTATATTTTAGATAGAAGAGATATTTATATGACAAAAAGAAAATTTAATTATAAAATACAAAATGAAACAGCATATATAATTTATAAAACTATATATTAACTGTTAATTATTATATTGATAGTGGTATAGAAGATAATGGGTTGATCTATGTAGTGTTTTTGAAACAACAGTTTAATTGATGTTAAGATTATAGAAAACTAGAATGCAGAGCAAATATGAAACAATTAATAGAATTAGTGAAGAAAAAGTGATTAATGGCAATAGCATTCATATTTTTTATGTACTGTATACTAGAGGGTGAAATGCATAAACTTGACCATACTTGTCAAGTAGAAAGATAGTATAATTAAACTTTATATTTCGATTAAAAAAGAGATTTTATAATCTCTATTGAATAAGAAATTAAGTTGTTTGTCGTAATTATTAGGGATAGCAGAATAGTGTTGATGTGACTAGCAGGGATAATGTTGATTACAACGGTGTTAAAAAGTTTTAAAATAATAAGAAGAGGTAACTAATTTGTTACCTCTTAATCGTTTGTTAAATTAAATTTTTCTAAAATATAGAAAATAAGAGATAATAGCATAGCTACAATACAAGCTAATACCATACCAGTTAATTGAATTCCTCCAAAGTTTAAAGTAATACCGCTTAGACCAGTTACAAAAACAACAGATGTTAAAATAAGGTTTCTATTTATAGAATAATCAACACACTGATCAACTAAAATCCTAAGGCCGCTTGTACCAATCATCCCATAAAGCAGGAAACTAATTCCTCCAATAACAGGACCAGGAATAGTCTGAATTAAAGCGGATAAAGGTCCAACAAAAGAACAGATGATAGAAATAATAGCTGCTCCTGCAATAACTTGAACGCTGTACACACCAGTAATTGCCATTACACCAATATTTTCACCGTATGTAGTTGTCGGTACTGACCCGATTAATCCAGAAATCATTGTTGAGAAATTATCACCTAATAAAGACCGGTGTAATCCAGGATCCTTGATTAAGTCACGTCCAATAATTTTTCCAGTTACGACTTGGTGTCCAATGTGTTCAGATGTTATAACAAGGATAACTGGTAAAATCATTAAGACTGCATTAATATCAAACTTAGGTATTGTAAAATTAGGGATTGCAAATAGTTTAGCGCTTGTAACTGCTGAAAAATCTACTAAACCAAAACAAATAGCAGCAATATAGCCACAAATAATAGCAATCAAAATCGGAATTACACTTAAAAATTTTCTAAAACAAATATTTCCAATTACTGCTACACCTAAAGTAATTAAAAATACCCAAACATTAGCAGATTGAATACTGTCTCCTAATAAGCCGGCATTATTAGCGGCAGTTGCACTAAGTTCTAAACCGATTAAAGCCACAACCGGACCCATAGCTGCTGGTGGTAAAACAATATCAATCCATTTTGTACCACATTTTTTAATTATAAAGGCCAATACACAACCACAAAAACCTACTACCACGAATCCGCCAAGGGCATAAGGATACCCAAATTTAGCTATAACGATATTTGCAGGTGCAATAAAAGCAAAGCTAGATCCTAAATAAGCTGGAGCTTTACCTTTGGTGATTAAGATAAATAATAGTGTTCCAACCCCGTTCATGAAAAGAACGATTGCTGGATTTATCCCAAATAAAAATGGTACTAAAACACTAGCTCCAAACATTGCAAACATATGTTGTAACGATAATGGTAATAGTAGTTTTCCTGGGACTTTTTCTTCTACTTGAATAATACGTTTCTTAGACATTTTTTCCTCCTTTTAATCGAATGTATTATGTCATTTTTTTTCTATAATGTCTAGTTAAACTTTAATTTTTATGAAAACGATTGCAATAGAAAAAATATGTTATCTCAGATAATAAAATACTAGGGTATAATAATTTAAAAATTAATAGAAAATTTAAATTTATGATTTTTTATGTTATACTTTTAAAAAAGGAAGGTAAGTGTGAAAAATAATTGAACCCAATCGTGAGTAAAAACACAAAAAAAGACGAACTTAAAAACAAGTTCAGTTTTACTTAGAAAAAACAGAATATTATTTAGGAATATCTTGAATT
>JAETPY010000157.1 GCA_021770925.1 Erysipelotrichaceae bacterium
TTCTAACTCTTGAAGGTTATAATTAATATATAAGGGAGAATAAAGTGTCGTCATTTTGATTAACACACTGTCGTCACTTCATTAACATGATGTCGTCAACGCGGTGAAATATTCAAAAGGGTGAAAGCACTTGTAAAGACGCAGAATATATTGGGAGAATTGATAAATCGCTTTTGGAAGCAGACTTGATTGTGATGACGTCCCCTGCCTATGTGTATCACGCCACGGGAGCAATGAAAGTATTTCTTGACCATTTCGCTTACCGCTGGATACCGCACCGCCCTGCTCCTGAAATGTTTAAAAAGCGTGCAGTCATCATAACGCAATGCTTAGGCAGCGGAGCAAAATCTGCGGCAAAAGATATTAAGCATAGTTTATCTTGGTGGGGAATTTCTAAAATCGAGATATTTACTGGTGCTTTGATGGACGATATTATTTGGGAAAAACTTTCCCGAAAGAAACAAGCCGAGCTTACGGGAAAGATTCAAAAGCTATCCCGAAAGTTTGCTCATATAGATTATACAAAGCCCGCACACACAAATTTGATTACGAAATTCAAGGTTTTCTTTTGCCGTTTAATGCAGCAAACGTTACATAAAAATAATCCTGAATATCTTGATGGGAAGTATTGGGCAGAACAAGGCTGGCTTGGTAAAACCAGACCATGGAAACCATAGGTGAGATATAGCAAAAATAATTTTCGATTGAGAATTTTTCATTTGTTGACTGCGATATCATTGTTAGGGATTATATGCAGGACAGTAAGCAAAAAATCAAAGGATTAGAGGATTTTCATTTCCATATGCTTTGCCACACGTTTACAAGCAATCTGCTCTCTAACAAGGCAGCGCCCAAAGATGTGCAGGAGCTTCTTGCAAACACCGATGTAAATACCACGATGAATATTTGCGCTCACGCTACAAAAAAGGTGAAAAGCTTAAAGAATTAGATATAATTAAAAAATTTAACATCGTTAAAAATGCAGAAAAACGCCAGAATCTAATTATGATGTGGCTTTAATTTTCGACTTTGATACGGTAGAAATGTTGAATGAATACCAGAAGTTATTGCAACATTTGGAATTTGGTAAATTTGTATATTCTGTTAGAATTAATATAGTATGCATTGATTATGAATTTTAATTCAATAATTACAAACTCCGGTTTTGAAAAATCCTGTGTCATATGAAAATGTTGTAGTTTATTCAGCCATAACAGTATCAGTATCTAATTGCACGGCTGACCACAATATTGATATTTTTAACATATCTTTAAATCTCTATATCCTTTTTGCACTAAACCTATATTTTTTCTTTTACTTCAGTAATCCTGTTTTTTATTCAAGAAATAAAGTGCGTACTAAGACAAATACGCACTTTATTGTATTATTTTTTAACTATGAATAATAGCATCTTCCTTTGTATAATTTTCAAGCGAATTTGCTTTTACCTGAATACAGGCAAAACTAACAGCCTCATCATTTGCCGCAAAAAATTGACGCTGTCCTTTTGGAGCAATACGAATCCAGTCACCAGCCTTAAATTCAATAGTTTCTCCATCCACTACTGCTTTTCCTTTTCCTGACAAAATCACGTAAATTTCTTCATTATTCTTATGAGAATGAATGAATGGCACACCAGCCCCTGCCGGAAGATTATTGATACTGATTTCAGCTCCTGTCAATAACAATTTGTTATGAAGCTCTGTTCTTGCATCCTGTGTCACACTTACCTTACTGTAATTAACCATGTTCTCTACCTCCTAACAATTTTTAATGTAACGTTTATTGTTACAACAAAATTATAGTAGAAGATTATTGTAATATCAATGGTTACAATAATTTTTTAATATCTTTATTTATATCCTGTAGTGTAATAGAAGCAAGTTCCTTTTCCATCGCACACTGTACTCTATTTAATTTGTCGTCCAAAATTAAATGAATATTTCGTCCAACTGGACACTCTAAATTAGGATTTTCATGAAAATGAAACAGTTCCCCGTTATCTATACATTCTACAGCATGATAAATATCAAGAAAACTAATTCTATCCAGCGGCTTTGCAATTGAAGCCCCACCTGTACCTCTCGTAACTTCTACAAGTCCCGCTGTTTTCAACTGTCCAAGTATTTTACGAATAATAACTGGATTAACATTTGTACTACCAGCTAGGAAATCACTGGTTACTTTATACTCATCTTTAAATGTATCAATACAAGCAAATATATGCACAGCCAATGTAAACCTGCTTGAAATCTGCATCTGGCATTCCCCCTTTTTAGCAGAATTATAGCATTATCTCATTATAGAATCAATAATTACACAAAAACAGTATAATCAAAAAAGCTGCTATACTAATTTTTAATACAACTATTTTTACTTTATTGTAAATTGAAAAACTAAATTCTACTCCTATTATATAAGCAATGGAATTTAATTTTACAATACTTTATTATTTTATTGAGATGTTCTTTACCGCTAATCAAAAACGTTTATCCGATTATGATAGAATTATTATCTAAAATGGTATTTGCGATCATCTTTCTTTTAAAATTATTGATTCTAAACTCAACAAGCAAAATTTTGTCAAAAATATGCCACACATAAAAAATAAAATCTTCTTATCTTTAACTTATATAAGCTTGTCTTGTCACAGAAAAATCATAATTCCTTTCCATAAAATAATTTCTAACAACCATTTTTAACGTTTTTCCTTTTCTTCCAAGAGAAAAAAGGACTGTATCTTTTATAGTCAATTTCCTTTCTCTAGAAAAACTTGTTTTTTTAGATTTTGCTATTTTCAGAAATTCTCCAGATTGAATGTAATTATAAAGTGATTTTATTCTTTTATGAGTATATTTTAA
>JAETPY010000158.1 GCA_021770925.1 Erysipelotrichaceae bacterium
TCTTCTTTGATAATCAATCCGTTTTCAACAAGAACATTTAATACTTTAGTTACATTTCTTTTTGTAGTATTGGTCCAATCCGCTAAATATTGTCTACTCCCAGTATAAGAATCATCACCATTTTGTGAAAAACCGTAAATAATTGCATAAATAAGCAGTGCACTTCCACTTAATCCTAATTCTGAAACCATCCATCCTAAAATTGTTATGTAATTGCTTTGTCTAACTTTAGTCTCCATCACTTTCACCTCTCAACATTCTTCAAGTTTTAAACTAAGCTGTGTTTCAATTTTAGATGTTTCAATCATTTTATTTAATCCTTCATCAGCAGTCTGATTATGTGTTATGTAAAACATTTCTCTATGTGCCAATTTATCATCTTTTGACGAATATTTTTTACCATCTGATTTTTCATCAAAAATTACAATTTCTAAAACTTCAAAAACCAAATCGCTTAGATTATATTGTTCAAATTTATTACTTACTTTTAGATGCTGCCACCATCGAAATAGTGGCGGTTTTATTGTTTTACCTATATAGCTTTTAAGCGTATGTTTATTTGTTATCCTGTAAATATATCCTGCTAAATTATTTTCATTATCTTTAGGGATACCTAAATGATCATTTTCATCAATCCATGGATCATTAGAGCGTATTTTATTCATTAATTCATCACGGCATGCGGAAGAACAATAACTTCCATATTTATTTTGGTGATTATACAATTTTTTTCCTCCGATTACCGTAAATACTTTTCCGCATATATCACATTTCATTTTATATTCTTCGTGATGATATTTATACCAGTATTCATTGCTGTCTGATAGATAGTAATAACGTTCCCCTGATATCATCGTTTTTGTTTTTCTAAAGGGGTAATTGCCATGTTTATTAATAATTAACTGTTTTGCTGTTTCTCTATTATCACTGATTATTACATCATCAGTAATTAATTTTTTTCCAATCGGAGTATTCATATCAACTTCAAATAATCTATAAAAATAATAAGCCATTCAACCCCTCCATTCCTTAAATAAATATCTAATTCCCAAAACAAGAGACAAAATAAACGCAGTAAGCATTATCAAAAAAAATACTAATGCCGTCTGTTTAGATGTCATCTTGCATTACCTCGCAATTAGCTAGAATATTATCAATATTCCATGGTTCTTCATCTTCCCATTTAACAAATTTAAATAAACTATCTAAAATCCTACAACAAACTTTGCTAGCAACAATCCATTCATCCAACGACTTGAAAGGTTTATTTTTATACAAAAACAATCTGCCATCTCCATCTCTTGCAATAAAATTAAATTCCTCTTTTTTAGCAACTTTTAAATATTCATATTCAAATTTTGTTAATTTAACTGGTTCTTTATATTCTTCTAATAAATTCATCAGCGACAATCTTACGCATTCTGAACATGTTACCACTCTACAAATATTTTTGTTGTCATTGGAATTTGTAGTAATCCGAGATAAATAACAATTAAAATCATCTTCACAATTCTCAGTATCATAATTTAAAATTAGATCTTTTAATTTTTCAATTTTTAACATTTTTTTATCCTCACCATTCCGGTTTCAACACCTGTAAAAAAAGTTACATAATCCCTAAGAGTGTCAATTTTTTTGATAGATAACCTAAATCGTTTAAACTCTATAGCCATCAACACTCTTAGCCAATTATTCGTTGTTATTTTTTTAAAAAAAAGTTACCGTACCCTTGTTTTACGTAAAATCACACTTTGAGGGTGCTAAATATTAGATAAATTTATAAGCAAATTAATCAATTTATCCTTTATAATTACGATTAGTTCGGTGGAACTATAATCATTAGTAAATTCTTTTGTTATATCATCAACCGTTGTTTCATAAAGTTTATTTTGCCGCTCCAACCGTTCGATATGTCTTTCCATTTTGGCCGATTTATCGATCAATCCCTTTATAGGTTTTAATACCTCATGTACATCACCCATACGTAAAACAGCTTTTGCATTGCTTCCCTCATATGCATTCATTTCTAAAAAAACTATTGCTTGTTCTAATGATATTTCTTTATTTTCCATTTTTATCCCCTATCCAATAACGCTTAATTTCATTAAAGACGTGTGTTTTGAAGTGTCCTAATGGTCTTTCTCTAAAATAACAAATGAACAAGTAACCTACTAATTCCTGCTTAACAGCAAAAATAGAATTACAGGAACATCCTATTTTTGTAGTTCCAATTCTTAACGTTTCTGTTTGTCCTTTATCGCTAACAATATAATCATAGTCTTCTATTCCAAATGCCGAACATATCGGTTTAATTTCTTTTAGCACCTCAATACGTTTTTCTTGAAGATATTTTAAGTAATCATTCATTTTCATCATCCTTTTCTTTTTGTCCTAAATAATCAACAACTAAGATTGTTATTATTGCTTCTGCTGCAATAGTTAGGATCACACCTAACCAAAAATCACTTATCATTTATGTACTCCTCCTAAGTAAACTGCTTCTCTATCATTTTCCGCATCTTCTTTACCCCAACAAATATACAGGAGTGTTACGTTTGGTTCATCGTGGTTATACATCTTCATCAGTGTTAGAAGATTACCACCATTGGCATAGTATTGATATCCGAATGTTTTTCTTAAACTGTGCATACCAAAAGTAAAATCAATGCCTACTTCTTTCGCATTTCTAGATACAATTTTATGTGCACGCTGTCGCGTTATAGGAAAAACGTATTTTTTACCGTTCTGAACCTTCTTTTGTCCAAGAAACAAATAATCATAGTCTGTTAGATTGTTTCTATTTATGTAATCCAGAACATCATTATGCAGTTTCTTATTCATCTTAAAATTTTG
>JAETPY010000159.1 GCA_021770925.1 Erysipelotrichaceae bacterium
CGAATTAAAGCTAAATACGTTTCTTGAAATTCTTTAAGTCATCATAAAGTGTCTTTTTGGTGCTTTCAGCCAAGTTTCGGCAGTCGCAATGTGGAAATTGCTCCTTTCTCAACTCGTTGAAATCCCTCAAAAATCCATCTTTATGCTAACCTAAGTTAAAAGTAAACACACTCTTAAATTTTTGCGTTATTTATTCGCCGAAGTATTATATCTGCACAAAGGTAGTTTACACTCTTGCATAGTCTGCCGCTCAAAATATAAATCACTTCTAATAAGTATGACTCGCAAATTAGTTAATGCATTAAATAATTTCGATGTCATACTTAATGGATAAGTAAGTAACAAAAATTAACCGATATATGTAAGTAATGAAATCTTGCACTATAAAACTTGTTCTTTTTGGCTGTTTTCACCTTGTAATTCAGTCGTATATGCCTATATGCTCCTTCTTTACGCGGCAAAAACATCTCAAAAATAACTGCGTTTTATATGCGCATTAATTTTTGTTACTTACTTACAATAAAAATCCGTATATTTGCAACAGAAGTAATATTGCCAAAAATGTGACTACTAACTATGCTTACGTTTAACCGAGAATTGCTGCTCACACTTACGAGCATCATTGCCATTACAATCATGCCTGCCTGCAAACATGACTCTAAAGAGATAAATGAATTGCTAAAAATTGAAAAACTCAACGAAAGCGATCCAAAGGCGGCATTAGAGCTTATCGATTCAATCCAACCGGAAAAATACAACACTCCTAAATTAAAGGCATTATATAGCCTTGTAAAATCACAAGCTTTAGACAAGAATTTAATTCTACTTAACAGCGACTCCATAATTTCCGTCGCTCGTCAATATTATGAAGATTCACCCGATAAGTACCACAGGATGAAATCTGAATATTATTATGGAATGATCAATCTAAACAGTGAAAAACTTGACACCGCACTTTTAGCTTTCCTGAAGGCATATGACCTTGGTGAAGAAATCAAGGATTATTTCTGGCAAGGAATGGCAGCATCCCGGATTGCGGAAATATTCAATAATAATAAAGATGGACAACAAGAACTCGAATTCTCAAAAATTGCTTTAAATTGTTTAAATAAAACACATAAAGAACAATACATAAATTATGCAATATTAGATTTGGGAACGGCTTATCACAATGTTAATTATACAGACTCTTGTATACTTATAATAAAAAATTTACTTGAAACGAGCAGACGAAATCAAGATCATGCACTTGAGTCTGCAGCTCAAGAGCTATTGGGTGCGGCCTACCTAAAATGTAATAAATATCAATCTGTGTTAGACATATTACAAAACAATTCACGACATGAAAATGTATCACCACTTATAATAGCCTATATGGCAATAGCACATTTAGGACTTGGAAATTTTGAAGAAGGAAAACATTTAATACTTAAACTTGAAAATGATAGCACATTAATTTCAGACTATTTGAAATACGATTTATATAGGAAACTTAATGATAAAGATAAAGCATTAACAGCATTAGAGGAAGCATATGGCAAAATTGACGATAAATTTGATTCTCATGTCACATCCAAGCTATCGCTTTCTATATTAAAATATCATAGGACACAACAGCTACTTGATAAGGCAAATGTTGTTCGATATAAATCAAGAGTAATATTCATAGCAATTGCATCTGTTTTACTCATAACAATAATAATTCTTACTTTTCTATATTATTC
Organism: Erysipelotrichaceae bacterium; assembly: GCA_021770925.1. Taxonomy (GTDB): domain Bacteria; phylum Bacillota_I; class Bacilli_A; order Erysipelotrichales; family Coprobacillaceae; genus Thomasclavelia. The sequence continues at coordinate 1,725 of JAETPY010000159.1, forward strand.
ACAAAAACAAAAATTTAAGAATCAAGAATTAGCAACAAGTGCAAAAAATTTAAATGATAGATTATTAACAATAAACGAAAGTAACAAGAAATTAGCTAAATCAATCTTCTCTCTACTTTCAACACAGTTTATTGGAATAAACGAGGCATGCCAAACCTTATTTGAATCAGAAAACGAAGATAAAGCAAAAAAGCAAATAGCTTCAAACATGCTTAAGCTTATACAATCAATTTCAGAAGATGAGTCAACAATCATAGAATTAGAGAAACTTATTGATCATCATTGTGATAATATATTAAGCAAATTCAAATCAGACTTTTCAGATCTGAAAACGGATGATCACAGGTTATTCCTTTATAGTGCTTTAGGGTTTGACAATGTTGCTATATCCAGATTCTTCAATACAACGGTAAAAGGTATTTATAACAGACGTGACAAAATAAAAAATAGAGTTTTAAACTCTGAGATTAAAGAAAAGGATAAAGACCATTATATAGCAATCCTGTACCCTCAAGGACTTAAACTCAAAACAGATGGTACAATCGGTAAAAATCAGAACCTATATAAACCAAACATAAAAATTAAATATTGATAACCCTTGTTTCTTCTCTCCAAGAATAAATAAGCTTCATGCCTATAATACGAGGAAGCTGTTAAAATAGAAGTTAAATTTGAGACAACTATCTTCGAGTTAAAATTCATTTAAGGCAAAGGAGCATCTGTGGAAGCCGATCTTCGGTGCGGCTATGCTCTGTCTCCTCAACAAGAGATCCGCACCAAGCATGCTACCCTCAATTAACCTATATTTTTTAAACAGCTTCTAAATCTTTATCTTAAACGATCTCTAAATTCACATAAATACAACATCTTTAGATACTCCAAGTAACAAGAAGAGACATTAGGGAAATAAAAAATTAATCATTATATATATATTACTGATAACCAATTTAATATTAAATTAAAAAGGGAAAACAAAATAGAATAGAAAGAAAGGATAACACATATAATACTCCACTAGTGTCTCTTAAAAAGTGTTAATCAAATTCGAGGTCAAGAGTTGGATGGCAATTTGCTATTTGTGCTGGCTCCGGTTCTGGAGTCAACAAGTCCTTGATATGCTCCTTGAC
>JAETPY010000011.1 GCA_021770925.1 Erysipelotrichaceae bacterium
TGATATTAATAATTGTATCTTGATCACTAGTAGCCAAATATTGAATTTTTAAAATATCTTTATCCAAAGTATATACTGCTTTGAAATCTAAATTTCCTGGATATCCTTCTTCACCGTCTTTAGATAAATAACTAAACTCAATAGAATCACCTTCAATTCTATAATCAAAAACTTGATAAGAAAAACCCTTAATCCCGCCATGTAAACAATTTGGTCCATTATTTATTGGTAAATTATATATTTTACTATTTAAACTAAATCTTCCTTTACCAATTCGATTAGCTGTTCTTCCCACTAACGCCCCTAAATAAGCATCTTTAGTCTGATAATCATTAAAATTATCATATCCCAGTACTACATCATCAATATTTCCATCTTTATCTTTCATTAGTACTTTTACAATTGTACAACCATAATTAGAAACAACTACTGTTAATTCATCACTTTTCATTTCAATTAAATCGATCTGATCATCAATTTTTTCAATTACTTGAATCATTTTATTCTCCTTTCAATACTAAATTAACAAAACTTGTCAAACCAGCAATTCCTTGATCATCCATCTTAAATACTCCAGCATCTTCAAGCACGCTAACAAACTTGATCGTCACCGCTTCTTTTAAAATCTCATCAACATTACCTTCAGTAAAATCATAATTACTAATCAAATATTTATACCAGTCTTTATGTTTTTCTAATTCTTGATATTTGTTAATATCAATTTTCTTTAATAAACATTCTCTTAATAGTTTTAACTCATCTTTTAAACGGGCTGGCAGGATAGCTAATCCCATTACCTCTATTAAACCAATGTTCTCTTTTTTTATATGATGAGATTCTTGATGGGGATGGAAAATACCATCTGGATATTTATCACTAGTACGATTATTTCTTAATACTAGATCAATTTGATATTTGTTGCCTTTCATTCTTGCAATAGGGGTAACTGTATTATGTGGCGTATCATCAGTGTAAGCAATAATATCAAAAACTGGTTCACTAAAATCTCGCCAATAATTCAATACATCATTTGACAATTGTATCAATTCTTCCTTGTTTTCAGAAGTTAATCTAATTGTTGATAACGGCCATTTTACAATTTCAATTATTGTATGAGAAAATTTATCACATTCTAATGTTTCTAATACTTCTGCCCCTTGAATCGGAAACTCGTAATTACCACCCTGATAATGATCATGAGATAAAATAGATCCTCCAACAATTGGTAAATCGGCATTAGAACCAATCATATAGTGAGGAAAAATATCTAAAAATGTAAATAGATTTCTAAAAGTATTTTCATTAATCTCCATTGGTTTATGCTCTTCATTAAAAACAATACAGTGTTCATCATAATATACATATGGTGAGTATTGTAAATAATAATTACCAGTATTTAATTTTAAAGGAATAACGCGATGAGTTTGTCTAGCTGCCCGATTTAAATCACCTTTAAAGCCAACATTTTCTTTGCATAATAAACATTTGGGATAATCGCTTGATTTAATCAATTTGGCCTTAGCAATTTCTTTGGGATCTTTTTCGGGTTTAGATAAATTAATTGAAATTTCAATATTTCCATATTTAACATATTTTTTCCAACGAATATTTCTATCTGTTCTACTTTTTCTTATATAGTTTGATGCAATCGATAGATGATAATAATAGTCAGTAGCTAGTTGAGGATTAATTTTATATTTTTGTTTAAACGTTTCTATTATTGTATGAGGACGAGGCATTATGCAATTCATTATTTTAGTATCGAATAAATCACGACTTGTAACATTATCTTCAATCAATCCTTTATCTACTGCTTTATCTAATATTTTCTCTAAAATTGGAGCAGCCAATGGGAAATGTTCGTTTATATCTACATTTTCAAAATTATCTTCATCTAATAAATCTAATAATAAATTTACTGAATAGTCATACTCATCCATTGTAATCATTTCTTTATCTAAAGCAAACTGAATCAACTGGTTTATTTCATAATTCATACATTTTCTCCTCTCTTATAGACAGTTTTATTTTATCGTTTATATAATAAATTGTCAATTATTTTTACTAAAATTTAGGTAAATCTTTACTATTAAGTTGACTAAAGTTTACTTATAAATTATAATGTATTTATAAGATAAAATATAAATATTTACTATATATTGATTAAAAACAATGATAAAGCTTTTGATAACCATTTTATTTTAAACAGATGCTATAATTCAAAGACAAAAAATTGAAATATCCCACTATTAAGAAGATAATTTCTTTTATCTAGAACTTTTATATTAATCAAAAATAGGATATAATATTATAAAATAAGATAAGGAGGAAAATCATGGCTACAATTAAAGATATTGCCAATCTTGCAAATGTTTCTAGTGCTACTGTTTCTAGAATTCTTAATAATGATAAAACCCTGTCAGTTCCTGAAGAAACAAGACGCGCTGTTTTTAATGCGGCCAAAGAGTTAAATTATACAAAAAAAAGAAAGGTTACAAAAAATGATTTTACATTAGGTATTGTCCAATGGTATTCATTGCAGCAGGAAATTGATGATCCATATTATTTACAAATTAGACAAGGAATTGAAAATTTTTGTTTACAAAATCAGATTAGTGTTATACGTACTTTTAGATCTGATCAAAATTATCTTGAAGCCCTTAAAAATGTAGATGGTTTAATTTGTATTGGCAAATTTAATAATCGTGAAATTGTTCAATTTAAAAAAATATCAAATAAAATTATTTTTTTAGATATGAAAAATCCAAATCATGAAGACAGCACAATTACATTAGATTTTAATAAGGCAGTAACCGATGCTTTAACGTATTTAAAAATTTTAAATCATAAAAAAATCGGTTTTTTAGGTGGAAGAGAATATATAGATGACAGCATATTATACCATGATAATCGTAAAGAAATATTCATTGAATTTTGCAAACAAAATGATATTAAATATGAACCATATTTATTAGAAGGTGAATTTTCTAATGAATCCGGCTATACAATGATGATTGATATGATTAATCAAGGTGATCTACCAACTGCAATATTTTGTGCTAGTGATCCAATAGCAATTGGAGCCTTAAGAGCTTTGCAGGAGCGTAATATTCGAGTTCCTGAAGATATTTCATTAGTTGGTTTTGATGATATCAAGGCTGCCAGCTTTACAACCCCCCCTTTAACAACCGTATTTGCGCCTGCTGATTTAATGGGAGAGTATGGTGCCAGTATTGTATATAATATTTTAAGCAGGTATTCTTCTCCTACACCAATGCAAATAACTCTACCATGTGTATTAATTGAAAGAGAATCTTGTAAAGAAATCGATTAAAAATCGATTTCTTTTATTTTAAAATAATAAAACATACTGGGAGTTATCAGTACCAATATGTTTTATTAAAAATCATAAAATAGATCATTCTGTTCTATTTTTTCTCAAATAAACAAAAATCATCATAGAAATTAATAAAATAAATATAGCTAAACTACCGAAAAATAATGGTTTATTTAAATACCAGCGTACAAAGAAATTACTGGATATTGTGAAATCATTAATTTCTTTAATGCTCTTATTCCCAGTTTTATCTGATGCAATTATTTTTAAATTCTGCACACTGTTATCTTCAGGTATTGAAATTATAAGATTGCTATCATCAATTTTCTCGACATTTATAGCTTTATCGTTTAATAACACTTCAATCTTGTCTAACATTAAATTATCTTCTATTGATAATTCTACTTTTTTTATGGTTTCATTATAAATAGCATTAGATTTTAAATTATGGACTGCAATAGTCGGTGCTGTTTTATCTATTACAAAATTAATCCCAGCCTTTTTTTCTTCAAAAATATTTTCATTAATATTCCCTGCTGTATCTTTAGAAGTAGTTATTATTCTATATACTCCGTCCTTTTCAAATAATGATGATTTTAAATTATATGTATATCTATACCAGGCACTTTCTCTATTTTGAATAAATGTATAATCTATGCCTTCCTTCAACTCCTTAATTTGCCCGTTAATACTTAATTTAACTGATGATTCAACTAATTGATTAACATTTAATTCATCAAATATTATATTCTGACCTTTTTTATTATAATGCTTGTTAATTATTTTAGATAATGTATCTGAAAAAACATATGTAGAACCAAATCTGTTAATTGAATACATAATATTTGTTTCTGATTTATTACCAGCCTTATCATTTAAAAATGCTTGAATTGTATAAACATCGTCATTTTCCTTATCATGTTTCATATCATTGAAAACAAATACTTCACCATTTAATTGAGATGATCTTGTTCCATCAATTTCCACTGCTCCACGATGATCACCAATTAAATTTATACTTAATTCGTTTATATCATAATTTGTATCTTTTGCAAAAACAGTTGGAATTACTTCCCCCGAATTTGCTGAATTTGCTTCAACACCACTTATAATCAGCTCTGGCGCTGTCTTATCAATATAGAATTCCTCTTTATTATAATCATCCATTTTATTTCCAGCTTTGTCAATATACTCAATATCAAAACTATATAATGCATCTTGATCATATTTAATAATTGCAATATTTTTATCATTATTTTTTGTCCAATTACTTACTACTGGAAATGACTTTATAATTCCATCATCCACAGCAGTACCAATAATATTAATCCTACTCGAATCAAAGTTATGTTCATCAATTGTAATAGTAGCTATTCTAGGTTGATTGAAATAGTTATTATTTTTAGCATTATTATTATCGTATGAAATATTTATTGTTGGTTTTGTTTTATCCAAAACAAATTTATCTGAATATGATCTATTTATATTAAAATCCATCATATCTTTTCCATCAACGAATACCTCATAATCAGCGTCTTCATTAAATATCATCTTTGTCTGATAAACAGCATTAATACTACCACTATTACCTGAAACTAATTGCCATTGCAATCTCAATCTATCAAGAATACCATTTTTTCTAACTACTACATTTATTAATTCAGAATCAAAGTTCATTTCATTTATTTTTAATGTTAAAACTCGATTTTCTTTATAAAAATCAGTGAAAGTATTATCCGCATTATAATTATCATACTCTGCTTCTAATACTGGGGCATCTAAATCTCGGTAGATTACACGTTCTATTTGTGACATATTTCCAGCATTATCCTTAGCAATTATTTTAATTGCTATTCTTCCATTATCTTCACTTTGAAGAATATCGGTATTAAATTTAACATCAATTTTATCATTCTTACTTTTTGATAAATTATAGCATAGTTCGTTAATAATTTTACCATTTACTTCAACATCAATAGAAGATAATCCCGAGCTATCTCTTACTTCATCGATATCACTAACTAAATAGCTAATTGTAACATTTTGATTAACCCATTCTTTATGATCAATTATTTTGGTACTACCATCAATCTTTAATGAACTAATTACAGGGTTTTTATTATCAATAATAAGATTTTTAAATTCCTTTTCATTAGCCTCAATAATCTTCTGTCCTAAATTATTTTCAGAAATCTTTTGTCCTAAATTATCTTCTGTTTGAATATAAGCATTAAAAAATTTATTTGTTAAATCAATCTTAAAAGTATATATCTCTTTATCTTGATCAATTTCATATGGTAAGACTCTTTGTATTATTTCATTATCAACAACGATATTCAAAAAAGTTTTATCTGCATTTATACCAGAACTTGAATTAAAATCATAAATATCATTTAGTTTTACAATTATATCAACATCATCATTAGAACAATAAAATTTACCTGGTTCAAAAAAGAATAATTTTCCTTTTTCTTCTTTAATTGTTACTGTTTCAACTTCTGGAACCATAAAATCACGATATAATGTTAATGTCTTTTCTGTATCATTACCCGCTTTATCTATTACAATAATTTGAATTAATAATTCTCCAGAATCTTCTTTGTAATATTCTGATAATTTTGCTGTATCTATAGTATCCACTATATCATCAATCTTTTTATCTAAATAAGTATTTTTTACATATTTTATACCATTTATATTAATAATTAATTCTTTAATACCCGAATTATCTATATTTTCCACTAAATCACTAATACCATAATCAATTATGACATCTTCACAAAACCACATTTTATTATTATATTCAATAATTTTTGAACTATCATTTTTAGAAACCTCTAACTTACTTATAGCTGGTTCTTTATCATCAATTAAAATAGGCAAATCAAGTTGTTTATCATTACATTTATATTCTAAATTTTCGATCTGTGTAATATTTTCAACATTGTCTGAAACAATTAAAGACATCGTAAAATTAGTATCTTTCTCATCTATTTCAAAAATATAGTTATCACTATTTTGATCTTCTTTTTTTCCTTGATAATCCCTAGATTCTTCTTTTCCATTTTCTAAAAATTTAATTTTTAGAATTGGATGTTCTTCAATACCTGAAACAGCACTAAATTTGTTTTCACCATCTTTAATAACAACAGTAACAATAATATTAGAATTAGTATAAGTTCCTAACTCATCAGAATAAATTTTTCCTTTTTCTGTAGTCAAAACAGCTTCTTCTACGACTGGTTCAAGATTATCAATATCATTAATTTCAATCTTTTCACTTTTAACAACATTACCTAATTTATCTTTTACTTCAATATAATATATTCCATTTTCATAAACTGTTTTATTAAAATATCCATTATTAATATCCCTTTCAAATATTGGCTCACTACCCTCTTTATAAATAGCAAAATCTTCTATACCTACACCAGAATCACTAGCTTCAACAAAAATATCAAAACCACTTCTTTCATTTGAATATCTACCATATTCTTCAAACTTATTAATTGCTTTATGAGTATTAATAACTGGTGCATCATTGTCAACATTAATTATAACTTCTTCTGATTTCCTGATATTATTGCTTTCATCTTTAACATAAAAATAATAGATTCCCTTTTCATCAAAACAAAAAGTATTTTCTTCAACAAACTTTAAGTTATTAATATCAATATCCTTATCTTTTTTACTATAAGCGTAGCTCAATATTGAATCTAATTTTTGATCATACGCTTCTATTTTAACTTCAACACCTGTACCGTATTCCTCACCAGCAGAATTAACTACAGAATTACAATATGTCAAATCTATATTTGAAATTACTGGTTTTTCTCGGTCTATAGTAATTTTTTTATTATTATCTAATTGATCATATACTTTTATTGTAAATACTTTTTCAGGCAAAGTATCAAATTCAAATATACCATCTTTACTTTCTATTTCTATTCTTTCATTTTCATCATTATAATAAGATAATATATATTTACTTATACCAGCACCATCATCATTAGCGTATACCGTTAAACTATTATTATCCACATCAAACTCATAAGATTTTTCTTCAAATTCTGGTGGTGTATAATCAATAGTATTAATTTCTATATTTACAGGTTTAAACAATATAATACCACTCTTTTTGTTTTTTATTTGACAATTATATGTAGCATTTTGACAAACATTAAAATTATTTTCATCTGTAAAACTGTTTTCTTCACCATCTTTTACTAGTGAATAACAATAATCTTCTTTTGAAAACTGGTTTTCTTTGTCTTCTTTTAAATTTATTTCAACATTAAATGATTTAGCCCAATATTCATTATCATTTTTTACACCATCAACTGGTATAATATTAGTTTCTATTTCTGGCAGTTTTTCTTTGATACCCAGGATATCTATTTGAAAGCTAGAACTGTTGTTAAATTCATCAATTAATTCTATTTTATATTTGTCATTACTTTCAAATACCAATTGAACCTCTAAACTACTTGAATTAATATCTTTTTCATCAATTTTTTCTCCTGATAAGTTCAATACTTTATATTTACAAGTATCTTCAGAAACATTAAATAATACACTTGCCTTTTCATACATACGATTATTATTATCATATTCGATATATTGAAGATCTAAATTTTCATGGACAGGAGCAATTGTATCAACATTTAATTCAATTGGTTCATTATCTAAAGTCTTTACATATAAGACATATTCTTTATTTTCTTCAACCACAAATTGTGGCTCTTCCTGGTATTTTGGGATTTCTTCTTTACTAGATACTAGAGCATATTGAATATCTGTAAGTTTATCAGCATTTTTCATTGTTACTGACAGCACATTATTTTCAACAATAATGGACTCTACATCTTTTGAACTAAACTCCTGCTTTTTTTCTAAAGCGCTAACATTAGTAATTCTAATATTTAAAAATAAATTAGTAATTACTAAAAATATACTAATAATTTTTTTTAACTTTTTCACTATAATTTCACCTCATCAATTGTTTTTTCTGTATTAATTACCATTTCAGTATCTTCTAAAATAAATTCTATTTCTTCATTAACTCTTTGTTCCATTAAATCAATGGTTGGACTACTTAAAATTGTTGTACTATCACCATCCAATACTTTTGTTTTACTGTTAAAAGATATTGGTTCATTATTAAACAATATCTCCTCTGTTTTATTTTTATTTTGAGAAATAATAAAATCAGATTTTTTCTTATTTATATGCATTCCCTTACTAATTTCTTTTATTTCATTTAATGCTGTTTTACCAGTTAAAAAATTATAAACCTTTTTAATATCGTAATGAAAATATAGAAAAACTGTCATTATGAAAAAAATGACTGATAAAACAAAACAGATTATTGCAATTACTTTAAACATTGCTGCTTCCATTACCTCACCACCATTTCTTCTAATAAATAAGCATTCTCGATTACTTTATATACAGCTTCCTTTCGGCTAATGATATAATCTTTCATCTCTGCTGTCTTTTTTGAAGAAGGATTAATAATATTAAGTTTTTTTTCAACATCATTACATATAGAGATAAGTTTTTCTTTATTTACTCCATCAGACTTAAAATCATGAACATAATTTTCAATTGAATTATAAATTAATTTATATGTTTCCAGCTTGATTATTTCACTTTCTTTTGTATTATCAACCAGATTAAAAAGATCTATTAAATCCTTAAAATATGAATCAAACATTCCTTGAATAGAAGCACCTTCATTTATTTTTACTTGTAATTCTTTATAAAAAGTTCCTATCTTATTATATATTAAAGCTGTAGTATAATATTTATCGTCTTTATTACTATTATTTACAACATCATTAAACCAGCTAATTGAATTAATCATCTTAGTTATCTGGGTACTATCAGGATCATTATCACCATAGTCATAGTAATACCAGTATAACCTTCCTATTTCAAAAGCAATATGAGCATAATCACTTGATTTTTGAATACCTGGCAAATATTGAACTACATGTTCTTTAAATTCTGTTGCTTCATCAATATCAAATGTATTATTATCTTTATAAACTTCGACTAGTTTTTCGTATGCTTTACTATTTTGTGGCAAAATACTAATTGCTTTAATGCAATAAGCACGTTTAGTTATACTATCTGTCGCTTTTTCAGCTAGTGATAAATTATTAGCATAATCTGATTCATTTAAACTGTTTTTAATGAAAATATTTGTTATACCAGCAATTAAAAAAATAACTGTAAGTATACTAGATATAATAAATTTTTTCATTTTTCTCTTTTGCAATATTTTAAATAAATCATCCTCTTCCTCGTAATGTTCTAGTGCATATAATAATTCAGCACAGGATTGATAACGATCTTCTGGATTTAATTGAATACATTTTTGAATAATATTTTCTAGTCCGCCAGATAATGTTGGATTCCAATGTCTAATAGGATAAATCTCGTATGGTGGTTCAGTTGGGTTTTGTCCTGTAATCAAATGATATAAGGTCATACCTAAGCAATAAATATCTGTACGTGCATCAGTTTGTCCTTTTCCACCAAATTGTTCTGGGGCTGCATAACCTCTTGTACCTAAATATGTTGTATCATTTAAATTTAATTCCTTGTATTCACGAGCAATTCCAAAATCAATTACTTTAATGTTTCCATCTGGTTTTAACATTACATTCCCTGGTTTCATATCTCGATAGATTATTGGCGGTTTTCGAGTATGTAAATAATAAAGTACCTCTGTTAATTGTTTAGCCCAATCAATTACTAGTTCCTGACTTTGAGCTCCCTGATTATTTACTACATATTCTAGAGTTTCACCTTCAATATAATCCATAACAACATAAATAACTTCATCCTCTTCAATAATATCTACGATTCTAGGAAGAGCTGGATGATCTAGTTTTTTTATCATATTTGCTTCAGCAATTGCACTTTGAATAATGACTTCGTTATTAGCATTTGTAGCATGTTTTTGTAACTCTTTTACTGCCCATTGTTTGTTTAAACGTTTATCCATAGCCAGATAAACAACTGACATCCCCCCTTGTCCTATTTTTTTTAATATCTCATATTTATTATCGATAAAACTTCCAATCTTAGCCAAAATCATTCCCCCTCGTAACATTGAAATGCTAGAGCAGTTATATTATCTGTTTCATTTCTTTTTTTATTTAGTTCTACTAAATCAATCAATTTATTTGTAATATCTTCTTTAGACACTAAAGATTTAAAACTGAATTCTTTAAATATTTCATTTTTGCTAATTAAATGTCTAAAACCATCAGAGCAAATTAAATATAAATCTCCATCTTTTACTTCGCCAAAATAAAATGAAGGTGATACTGTTTTAGATGCCCCGATACATTGCAATAAAGCATTCTTTCGCGAATCCTTATTTGCTTCTTCTTTACTAAGAATTTTATTTTTAATAACATTATTCATCCAGGTTTGGTCCTCTGTTATTTGAATAATATCTTGACTAATTTTATATATTCTAGTATCTCCAACGTGAAAAATAATATATTTATTATTTAAAATAATTATTCCTGTTGCTGTGGTCCCTAGGTTTATTCTGTTTTGACGTCCATAAAACAAAATCTTTTGATTAAGTTCCTTTAAAACCCTATTTATCGGATCTTGTAAATTATTTAAGGTAAAAAATTTGTTTTTTAAAAATAATGGTAAATAATTGGAAAACCAGTTTGAAAAGCATTTTATTACCGTTCCACTTGCTACTTCACCATTTGATAATCCGCCCATCCCATCACATATTAAAGCTAAAAATATCCTTCCTTTAGAAGTATTTGCGCTTCTAATTAATAAACTATCTTCATTTATTTGTTTTTCAATTCCAATGTCACTACAGTAACCATAATTAAATTTCATGTTTCCTCCAAAGGACTTATAATCAATACATATATATTATAAGTCCTTAATTTTATAAAATAAAAAATATTATAAATCAAAATATGTTTTTACATCTCTAGAAAAAACTGTACATATTGCATATAAACTAATAATATTAATGATAGGTAAAAAATTCCATAAAAATATATATTTATATTTTTTAAATTCATTTTTATAAAATTCTAAACTATCATCTTCATAAATTGAGCATATTAGTTTTAAATATAGAGTAGTTATAATTTTTATAACCATAAATGATATTAATAATAATAATAAAATTAAAATGATAAAAAGAATATATATTGTTTCTAATGAACTAACTTTTCTAGTAAAAATCATTCCCATAATCAACGCAATGATTATGACTAACAGCATTAAAGTTAAAATCAATTTTAAAAATTGTTTAAGTACTTCCCTTTTTATTCCTACTTTTAAAAAATCGATATATTTTTGATAAATAGAAAAATCTATTTTAAGATCACAAACAATCAATGTAACTCCGTAGGGAATAAAAGCTAATGCTATGATATCCAATACTAATGCTATTAATCCTCCAATAAAAGGGATTTTACCAAATATCGAGATAATAAATCCATTTACAATAGTAAATAAAAATAATTTAAAATACTCTAAAAAGTTAGAAAAAATATATACAACTGCTTCCATAAACCCTGTTCTTATAAAATTATCATTCATATATTTCTCCATTTCCGTCTGCCTTTACTAGTTAGACACAAACATGTGATTAAAATTCTAATTTACTATTAATCTAAATGAATTTATAATATTACTAAATGATCTGTTTTTATCATAAGTAATATCCATATTTTCTTTGATTAATGATAAATTTTATTTCCACACTTATTAATCTACATTTCAAATATAAAGTCCTCATCAGCAAGTTTTATTCTACTGCCTGAAAATAATTCAAATTTATATCCTGGTCTAACGATAGTTCCATCTACTATTGTCTTATTTGTTGAATTTAAATCTAAAATATAATATTTACCATTTTCATAATGTATTTCAGCATGTTTTCTACTTACTGCAGTATTATTACTAATTATAAAATCATTATAATTTATATCCGTACCAATATTAAAAACTGCCTTTTTAATTTCTATTTTTTTACCATTGACTACTCTTGTAATTGTTGCATATTTTATGCTATTTACTTGATCTACTGAAAGTACTGTTGTTCCCCCTGATAATACTGTTGTACCATCATTTTGTCCTAAAATTGTTGTACCCGTAAAATTTCCTGATTGTATATCTTTTGCATATGTTAATTCGATATTTCTACTAATTTCATTATTAACTTTTGCTTCTTTTCGTTTAGTTAAAGTTGGAATAGAACTTTTCTTATTATCTTTTTTAGGTGTATTTTTTCTAAATGATAAAAAACTACTTTTCTTTTCTTTTTTTTGTTTATCTTTGATACCATTATTTTTTTTCTTTTTTCTTTTTAATGTAGGTATACCATCATTTCTTTTGCTTTGTGATATTTCAATTATTTCTTCTTTAGCTAAAGCTGTAACAGTTTCCTTTTTAGAAATATCTTGAAATATAGGAATACTTTTAGATTTTGGCTTTTCTTCATTAATATTTTGATTTGGAATATTACGATGTAATGTTATTTGCTCATTTTTTATACTCAACAATAATGATTTGATATCACTCAATGAACACTCAGGTCTACTATTTATAAAGTTTAGTATTTTAGTTACATAACTTGTATCTTCATTATTTTGATACTTAGCCATAATTAAAATATGTTTTATAAACCCGCTAAGATCAGTTACATTTTCAATATTTTCTATTGGTAAACAAATTAAATTTACTACGTTTCTTTCTTGATCTACATATATCTTATCAACTTGTAAAAGCAGGTACTTTTTTTCAATCATATATTCGTTAACATTTTCTAAAATATCAATAATATTGATAAAAATATTGATTAATTGATTTTTACTAATTGGGTTATGTAAAAGACTGCTTAAAGATATCAATCCTGATACATCAAAACTATAATATTTTTCATTATCTATTTGTTGAAATGAGATTGGCAACAATCCTTTTATTTCATTATTTTTTATCATTCCTTCACAAAATATATCAATACAATCGTCCATATCAAATCTATATTCCATAAAATTGCGATCCATACTTAACTTATTCTTTAAATCAATCATCTAATCCCCCCTATTCATATTTCATAAAAGCATATAATTGAATACATTGCCAAATTTCCTCATTTTTAATTATTAAAATCCCATCACTATTCATCATTTTAATGTCATCAAACATTGGCGCTAAAATAATCTCATTATTTTGGTTAATTAACCCCCAGGCACCTTGACTCTTATACCCAGCAGCACCATTCGCAAAAGAACGGGCGTCTTCATATTGATATTTAATAGCTAATTTCCCATCTGTATTAACATATCCCCATTTACTTCCCTTTTTTACTGCTGCATATTGATTTCCATTGAATGCCTTAACATCATCAAATTCTAATTTGCCAATCTTTTTTCCCGCTGTATCAATCAAATAATATTTGTCTTTTTCTTTTACAAATATACTTTCTGCATTAGCACAAAAACCATTTTCATCTAATACTATTTCATCAAACTTAAACTTCGTAAGTTGTTGTAAATCTTCATCAATCAAGGCCCATTTATTACCTTTTTTAGCAGCTGCTATCCCGTTACAAAATGGTGTCGTATAATCATACTCCATCTTATATTCATTAAAATCACGATCTATCCAGCCATACCTTTCGTTGTAACAGGCAGGTGCATATCCATTAGCAAAATTACCCAAATAATTATATTCATGATCTCCAACTAATTTTTTATATCCATCTTCGTCTATATAAAACCATTGATTTCCATCAGATACAGGAGTTACTTTTTCTTCATCACTATAACAGCCAATATTTTTATAAACAGTTTCAATAACAAGATTTCCGGTGTTATTCAACAAGCCCCAGGTTTCTCCTTTTTTTACTGGTAAATAACCATTACGCCATTGAATTGTATCATCCACATATGCTCCAACTACCCGATAAAATGACTTATATGATTCTAAAAGTTTATCTATTTCTTTTCGATTCTTTACATTTTTTGCCTCTAAAAGAGTTTTATATGCCTCTTGATAATTTTCAGTTTTTGCATAATATTTTGCTAATTTTACATAAGCTGTTTCATTCTCTTCATCTAGACTTATTGTATTTTTTAAAATTGTTTCAAACTGACTATTATTACCTAGTTTAAGATATGAATCTGCTAGTTTCATTTTTACATCTATATTAGAAGGATTACTGTTAGAAGCTTCACCATAATATTCAATTGCATCAATATATATCTCTTTTTTATATGCTTTATCACCAAGGACCATATTTTCATTAAATGTATCATCAACATCATTAAAATTTTTTATAAAACTTATTATTCCAATCAATGATATTCCAATTATTAAAATTGTAATGTATCGTATATCCTTATTCATAGCTTTCCCCCTCATATTAAATTAATGATAAAATTTGCTAACATCCCAATATAGATAAATGGTGCCATTGCAATAAAATCCTTAAGCTTAACTCTCTTTAATAGCAGCATCACTATTGAATAAACAAAAGAAGCCAATAATATATAAAATATTACATTTAAAATATTTGTGCTTCCTACGCATAACCCAATAATTGTAATTAACTTAACATCACCAGCTCCAATTCCTCCACGAGAAATCAGCATTGAAACAAAGAAGATAATAAAAGCAATTCCACCACCAATCAAAAAAGATAAAGCAAATACTTTTGCATTATCTATTTGCAAAAGTATTTGATAACAATCAAATAAAACTACTATTATCAATAAAACTGCACACAATTTATTAGGGATAATTCTTTTTTTTATATCAATAAGCACTGCAACAAATATAATTGTAATAACAATTAAATATTTATATAAACCAGCAAAATTTAAATCCAAGTCAGCAAATATACAATATCCAAATATACCTAAAAATAATATTTGAATAAATAATGAAATATTTTCTTTATTTATTTTAAAACAATTTTTTATATTAAAATTAAACTCACTCTTTAATTCATCATATTGAAGATAGCTTGAAGAAAAAATATATAAAAATAACATAACTAATATCATAACAAATAATTCCATTGATTCCATCCTACCTATTCTTCATAATAACTAACCTTTATTGTTATTCCATCATATTCTTTTGCAACTTCATCAGCATATTTTTGAGCAGTATGTTTAAGATCACTATCTTTAGGAATATAGATTTGAATAACCCCATTTTTATCCTTACTGTCTACATTTAAAACACTTCCATTTTCCATATTTACTGTCTCTGTTTTTTTCAGATAATCCTTTAACAAACCTGCTTCTTTTTTTATTTGCTTTTTAAAATTAACTTCATTTAAAGATATATTATTTCCCTCACTACTTAAAACATAAGAAGGATCTCCAGTATTTATAGATATAATTTGGGTAAATGTATTAGTATTTTTATCATATAGATCAAAACCATGTGTTTTATTTGTATTGACTGCTAATGCCAGGTTTTCTTTTTTTATTTTTTCAACAATTTCTTTTCCTCTTTTTAATGGCGGTTTATCCCAAACACTTGACTTAACTTCATCTAGTTTTGTTTCCTTTGACCAGGTAGCGGTACTAGCGGTTTGTTTAATTGTAAACCTGCGATCACCAACTAAGGGAATTTTATAATCAACAGTATAAACCGCTGTTAAATTGATAGTTCTACCATCCTCCATAATACTTGAAAGAGAAAAATTCAAACCACTCATACCATTTTCTACACCCATGCCTTCTAAAAATTCATCTGCACTCTTTTCACTAGATTCTAAATATTTAGGCATTAAAATATTAGCTACAACAGGTGCAATTATTTTAGATCTAACAGTATTTTTAATCTCACCTTTAACAATAGAATAAATCGCATTTAATACCTCAGTAGGATTTTCAGCTACAGATTTATATTTGTTAGCTAATGATTTTCCAGCTTCTAAAATACTTTGAACATCATTTTTAACAGTACTAACATCACTAATAGTTTTTTTTAAATCACTAGCTACTTGATCTTTCGAAAATAAACTATCACTAAAATCAACATCCTTAGAAGCATTCTTTATCATATTAGTAAAATTGCCAGTTTCCTTAATTAACTCATCAACTGGTTTAGTTGTATTTTCTGCAGTTTCTCCACGATAAAAGATATACATATATTGAGATAGCTCTTTAGCCGTTTGATTCAATGCATATTGAACTTTACTTTCTGCTCTAACTAAAGTTGAAAGAGAAGTAATTCCTAGAAAAGCAAACATAAAAATTGTTAATGCAATGGTTGCCTCAATTGTGACCGAACCTAATTCTCTTCTAGTCTTCATCTACTTTTCCTCCACTTATTTAATCATTTTCTTCTATCATTCCTATCATTTCTTCAGCTATTTTTGCTAATTCATCTGGTTCTATTTCCATCGATCCCACAAAAAATTCACATGGTATCTTATTTTCATCATCTAAAAATAAATGATATACAGCATATTTACATACTTCACCACCTGAATCCATAGCAACCCCTTTATCTAATAAGGCTTTTTTATTGCCTACTGTTGTTTCTACTGGTTGATCATTATAGACTGTATTTTCCCCAGAAAAAATGATTAAACTTAAATTTGAACTGCGGTCATTTTTAAATTTTTCACGAATATCAGTAATACTAAAATTAGTATCAGATTTTTTGTAATTTTCAGTCGTTGTAATTAAAGCACCTAACTCTTTACCATCTTTGGTAATCATTTTAATAGAATCTGAACGCGTGCTATTATTAGTAGATATATAATTAACAGGAAGCTTTATTTTATAATAAGTTACATTAAGCTCATATTCTTCTTTATAACCTTCAAAATACTTACTACTGACCTTATTATTATCTTTTTTATCATCTGTTTTTATTTCTTCTGATTTGTTGTTTTGATTACCTGAAACCTCTTTATTATCATTATTACTACAACCAGTAACGGTTAATAAACATCCTAAACAAATTAATAATTTAAATATTTTTTTCATTTTAATATCCTCGTACACTTTCATAATTTAATTTTCTTGATTTTTCACTAAAACTTTTAAAATCAAAATCTTTTTGTCCTTTTTCATTTTCGATAATCGGTATATTTAAAAATGTAGTTTCTACATCAACATCACCTTTAATCGTAATAATCGTATACATCTTTGAAAGATCATTTCCAGAATCTTTACTATTTAAATTTATTCCAATCAAATTAGCGGTACGCTGTAACATTGCATCACGTTGTGAGTTTTTATCGCTATTATCAAAATTTTGTAATAAGACAAACAGCTTTAAATATTCCTTATAATTCATCGTAAAACCAGCCCCTGCTGAATTATTCCCTTTTTTTGATGTATCAGTAACATTTGATGAAATTGATTGATTAAATTTATCAAAGGCTTTATTAATTTCTTCGGTAGCAGTGGATTTTAAATCTTCACTATAATTACTAGCAATTTTCTGAATACTATTCTTTAATTCTCCACTTACTCCTGATATTCCCTCTTTAACTAAAGTAATAATATCTGCTCTTATATCTTCTATTAACATATTTAATTGTTCATTTATGTTATTCAACGCTTCAGATAAATCAATTTTTTCATCAACATATTCTTTTTTTGTTATTATTATTTTTTCAACAATATCTTCTACTGATATCAACTCAAAGATATTGTTTTTTATTTTATCACCAATATTTCCACCAAAATCACTTTTTTTTATTTCATTTAAAATATTATTTAATTCCTGTTCTATCTTTGTTTCTGACAATTCACGATAGTCACAAATTATCTGTTCCGCCTTTTCAAATAGTACCGAAGAAATTATACTTTCGATATTTTGTGCTATATCAGAACTGACTTTATTGATATAAATATCCAAACTATTACTAATACTATCAATCCCATTACTAGAAACATCTAAAATAGTATTTGTAATATCATCGATACCGCCAATCACAGCATTTGATACCTCGTCTTTAGCATAATTTAAAATTTCTTTACCAAATTTATCTGGCTTAAACATAAAAGTTCGATCACTTTTTAAAAAAGCTACATCATTACCATCCATTAGCTCTTTAACATCAATCGTACTTTCACCAAGAGCAAAACCACAAACTATAATCGTTCTTACTACTGGTATCATAAAAGGCATTGAACCAGCTATAGCGGCAGCTGTATTTCTTGCAAAAGTATTAATATCTGTATCAGTCATAGCGTATAGTAAATTAAGGACAAATCTAGTTGCAAATAGCTTAGACTTCATAGCATCGATATTTGCTTGCGGGGTATCCATTCCACATAAAATATACTCTACTTCGCTTTTATAGAAGGGATTAGTATTTACATCTTTTCCAGATAAAGTAACTTGGGACTCTTTTTTATCGATTGTATAATAGCTAAACATTTCTGTCATATATTCAGATATATATAAAGTATCACGGCTATTTTCACCATCAAAAATATTTTTAAGATTAGTAATTGATTTTAGAAATGATCCCATACTGTTAAAATAATTCATAAATTTACTTACTGTCTTATTTTTATCATAGTTACCTGATTCAAAATTATTAACTTTTCCACTACCATCAGTATCTTTTGTATAACCAGCAGCGGAACTAATTGAATTATTATTAGGTAGATTATTTTCTGCTGGTGGTTTAGCAGTAGTCAAAACTTTATCAAGTTCATTTTTTTTACTTTCATTACCATCTATGTTTTTACAAATACTTTTTAAATATTTATAAAATTTATCTTTTTCATCAATTTTTACTGCTTTAGTTCCTGAAAAACCAGTTAGTTTATATTTGGTAAAATTCTTTTTAATGTCAGCTTCTTTTGTATCTGGTTCGATTGATAAGGAAGAAGCTTTTATTGGCTTATTTAAATTTTTATTATAAAAAGTCCCACCTTTAACAATTGATTCAGTTAAATCATCAATATACTGCCTATATTTAGCAATCGTATTTTGTAATGTTTCCAGATTTTTTTTATCTAGATTTCTTGCACTGCTTTTAAATTCTGCCTCCATTGATACTTTATATTCACTTTGAGCAAGATTATTGATAGCAGTTTTATAATTATTTTTTGCTTCTTCTGCTTTCTCCATTGCTTTTTTAATTTTAGTTAATTTTTTATCTATTTCATCTAATTTATAATTAATAGTTACAAGCTTATTGTTCATTAAATTAACAGTATTTGAAATATCAGAGAATTTTTCATTTATTTTAGGCGTATAATCTGTAACTTTATTGTTTTGAATTTGATAAATAACAGTCCCTTTATCAGCAAAATCTTTTTTAAAACTTTTTACTTCCTCATATTTTTCTCGATATTCTTTATCTTCTTCACTTTCTACATAATTTTCATCTTCATATTTTTCTGACATTTCTTCATCATAATTTTTGCAATATTGTTTACAATAATAATACAATTTATTATATGGGCTATATTTCTTTTCTAAAGCTTTAACTGCATTATACATTACTTCTGGATAATTATCAGAATTTGCATTTTTTTGTGCTAATGCATTAGCTAAATTATTCTTTATAGTATTTAATTCTCTATTTAATCCATTAAGATATTTTTCTATATAACTATATAAATGATCTTGAGAACGTGATTTTAATTTTGATTTTTCTGAATCACTTAAATTATCTTCTTTATATTTAGTAACTTTATTGTCACTTTTATTTTGAATATACAAAATCTTACAAATATAATTCATTTTAGCATCATTTATATCTTTTAAAGTATTAATCATACCATCTATTGGTGTATCGGATATTAATGTATTATACTCATTTATCTTTTCATATGCTTCTTCACATTTTTTTCCGATTTCACTCAATTTATCTTCATATTCCATTTTCTTATTTACCGCTTCAGCTTGTTTATCAACATCACCTAACGTCTTTAGTTTTGTTAGTAAACCTGAGGCTAAACTAACAGGTCCGCGATATTTCATATATTCAATAATTTGATTTTTCATCACATCAGGATTTGTTATTTGTGATTCATTAGCACCAGCAACATTTAAATTATTAATAGCACTGATTTTAACTAGATTATCAAATTCCTGTGAATTGGAACTATTCATAAAATTTTTAAAGCCGTTTATAATATTTAATGATACTGAATCACTACCCTGGATTATTGAAGAACTTTCTAAATTATTATTAAAATACATTTCTGCTTGATTTTTAAAACTGCCGGGATCAGCTTTGGTTGCGAGTAAACCATAATTATCATAAAGTTCATCATGAAATTCTGATAACAAAGCATTAAGAACTAGATCCCCTGAACTTGTAACTACCGTCTTAGCTGCATCTAGTCTAGCTCCGTCAAATACATAGCCGCCAAACACAAATGATGGTAACATGATAATAATTAAAAATACGGTTACGCCACCTCGACATTTTTTAGTAAAAAAATCCATTAATTTTTTCACCCCTCTTATTTAAAATTTAAAAATGAGAATTGTTCTATAATTTTATTAATAACATCTTTTGCATTATCTGACACTTTGCATTTTTTTGCTAAAAAATCACCCAAATCAAATACAATGTCTGTATTTCTAAGAAATTCAGAACTATCACTAACAAAAGCTACAGTTGTAAATTCCTTATTTATCTCTGTTGGCAAACCTAAGAAATTAAAGAATTTAGGTAATTCAACTTTGCTATTAACAACGACCTCTACTTTATTCGATAAAATGCCTAATTTAGGTTTTATTTTTACACTTGTAATACTTGCATTAGAATCAAAATAAGCCTTTTTTTTCATAATATTTTCTAATTTTGTATTAGCACTACCATCTATTTTTTTTTCGCCAATTCCCCAATAACGGTATGGATCTAAATCACGATATATTTCTTTTATCAAACCAGTATCAAATCCATTTATTGCCTCAAAATCTATTTTATTAGTTTCGACTTCTCCATATTTTGTATAGCCGGATTGAACCATTATTCTACCAGCAACATCAGCCACACGATCTGCTCGAGATTGTAAAGTTGCTATTTCTAATTGATAGTAGCCCATAATAAACAAGAAACATACAATGATAAAAACGATTGGCATTACAATAGAAGCTTCTACAATCGTAGCCGCTCCTTTTTCATTTTTTAATTGTTCAACTACTTTCATAAAAGCCCTCCTTAATATATTCATTTGTCTAATGTGATCCTAATCCACTAGTATCCCCAATTTGATTAAATAGATTATTAATCAATTCCATGATCCGATCCTTAAATAGCCATGCTATCGCTACAGCAATAACAATAATTAAAATAACTGCCACAATATCTGCAGCCCCTTTTTCATCATTTAAAAAACCAATTAATCTTTCTTTTAATAAAAATTTTTTCATTTCTAAATACGTTAACATTTCCCTTCTCCTTTTCTAAAACATATTTGTGAACAATGGAACAATAATAACAACTAAAACGCCCATAAAAATAATACCTGTTGGAATTAGTAGTTTTGCATCAGCTGCTGCTCCTTTTTGAATTGTTCGCTGCTTTTTCTCATGCCAGCTTTCTTCTGATAATTCTCTTAATGATTTTGCTAATTCACCACTTCCTTTTTCTAAATTCTGTTCAATAACTGAAATAAACTTTTTTATCTCTTTTACATTACATCGATTGGAAAAATTTAATAAAGCCTCATGAGTTGAAATACCATTATTCATCTCATATTCAGCTTTTTGCATTTCTAAATAAAGTTCCCGATCATTATTAGAAGCTATTTTTGCCCAGGCCTCTTTTAAAATAAGCCCAGTATTAATTAATAAAGCCATTTTAGATAATACAGTGGGTAAATCTTTTAATAAATTATCATGACGGTTATTTACTGCTTCTAAAACAGAATAATCAATGTAATATCCTAATATTAATCCACACACTAATGCTAAAATTGCAAGCTCAATACTATCTGCAATTATTGAAATCATCATTCCAATTGGAATGATTGTAAGAATATATGAGATTTGTCCTGCAACATTGACATATAAAAAATATTCTGCGTTTTGCTCCCCTTTTATTTCAACTAAACTTTTTAATTTCTTTTGAAAATATGGACTATGTAAATCTAATTTGAATTTTTCAATTATACAAAATCCAATTTGAAACAATCCTGGTAGAAAATATTCTTCACTATCAATATCTGCGATTTGCTCTTCATACCTTCCTTTGGAAACAATCATTAAATAAAGCCAAAATAATGTAAATAATAAACCTGCTATTAATATTGCTATTTTTATTCTTATTGTCATCTCTATACCTCTATCTTAATAATTTTCAAACCTATTCTATATGCAAGAATGAAGATTAGCAGAGCAACTATTTTAGTCAAAATAGTTGTAAAATTAAATGACATAATGGCATCAAAACCCATTGTCTGCATCATTGCAATAATAGCAAACGGCATTAAAATGATTATATTCAACTGATTTTTATTTCCAGCAATAATCGTATTAATTTCTAGTTCTATATCAATTTTTTGAGTAATTATTTCTTTGCAGTCATTGATGATTATTTTTAAATTTCCGCCTAATCTAGTACAGGTACAAAAAGTGTCGCAAAAATCTTTTATATCATCTAAATGACTTCTAGCAGCAAAATTTTCCAGTAGTTTTTCAACTACAATATTATTATGTAAACCACCTACGATAATATTAACTTCTTCTGTTATGTATGCGCTTTCACCGTGCTGATTAATCATATCTTGTAAAGCATTATTAAATGAATCAGTAACATTATCCCCTGCTGCTAACGAATTGCTTAATGAATCTAATAAATCTCTAAATTCTAATAATAATTTTTTCTTTCTTTTTTCTAAAAGATATTTTTTATATGCAGGTATTGTTCTAATACCAAAAATTATTGCAATAATAAAACTAATAACAGCTATTCCAAAAAAAATTTGAATGGCCAAAAATGAAAGTATAAAACCAATAATAAAACCTATAAGTTTTTCTTTAATACCAATATCGATATAGTTATAATCAATAGCATTAGTATAAATTCCATCTATCAATTCATATTTTTCTTTTTTAAACATAATACTTTCCCCTAAATTTTTATATTAAATCCTGCTAATTTTAACTTATGAGTATTTTTAAACTCATTAGAAGTTCTTAATAATTTTCCTGATACTTTTTCTAGACTTGTTTTTTCATCTTCAACAAACTGATAAATTGGATTTAAAATTATTTTTCCTTTCTCATATCCTAATACTTCACTTATTTCCATTGTTTTCCTTGAATGATCCCTCAATCTTGATAAATGAATAATAATATCTAAAGATGATGCAATTTGTTGCCTTACAGCATCCAATGGCAATCCTTCAGATCCTGTTAAAACCATTGTTTCCAAACGACTCAGCATATCCTGAGTTGAATTAGCATGTCCTGTGGATAAAGAACCATCGTGCCCTGTATTCATCGCTTGAAGCATATCTAATGCCTCAGATCCTCTAACCTCACCAACAATAATTCTTTCTGGCCGCATTCTTAATGACGATTTTATTAAATCTCTAATACTTACCGCTCCAGCACCTGTTGTATTAGCATTTCTAGTTTCTAAACTAACTAAATTCTCAATTCCCACAAGTTGTAATTCAGCTGAATCTTCAATTGTTATGATTCTCTCCTCTTTAGGAATATAGTTCGACAATGCATTTAAAAAGGTTGTTTTTCCTGAGCCTGTTCCACCTGAAACAAAAATATTATATTTAGCTTTTACTAAACATTTTAAAATTTTAGCTATCTCTGGTGTAATAGAGCCAAATTTAATCAATTGTTCCATAGTCATTGGCGTTTTAGAAAACTTTCGAATTGTAACAATTGGTCCACTTAAAGAAATTGGCGGCAAAACTACATTAACACGCGAACCATCAGGTAACCGTGTGTCTACAATTGGATTAGCTTGATTAACTTCTCTCCCTGCTAGCCCAACAATTTTTTGAATTATATCCTCTAGACGCTCTTCAGATTCAAATTTCTCATCTATTTTTATTAGTTCTCCATTTTTTTCAATAAAAATATTTTCATATCCATTTATCATTACTTCAGTAATACTATCATCACTAATTATTGAATCCAAAATTCCTAATCCCCTAATTGAACTATATATACGTTCAATTAATTTTACTTGTTCCTGAATTGAAATATATCTACCTTTAGTTATTTCTAATAGTAGTTCACTAATTTTTTCTTGCAATAAATCATCAGAAAAATCTTTAAGTGAATATTCTTTAAGTAAAATGTCTTTAATTCTAGCTATTATCTCATTTTTATATTCTTCCTTCATAAAATTCCTATATATTAGTTAAAATATCTTTAGAGACTATTTCGTCAATTATTATCTTATCATCATGTGTCGTATATTTATTCACCATAGCTAGAACTGGTATTTCTACATTTTGAATAGTATTATTAAATGATGAACTCATTTTATTGTAGATAACACTTATTTTTTGACAAACAGTAGTTTCTTCTCTTTCATCAATTAAAGATAAAGAATTTATTAGTTTTAAAAATTTATAATTACTTGTTTTGCTTCCATCAACAACAAATCTAAGTGTATCACTTGATTCAAAAATAAACTTTTCTACTAATGAAAAATCTATATTACGATCAATCACAATATAATCAAAACCTATTTGTTTAAATGCATTAAATAATTTACGAATATCTTCAATGTTATTTATTTCCAATTTATCTAATAAAATAGCAGGAGATGAACAATAAAATACACCACTATCATGTTTAATTAATACTTTTTCTAATTTTGATACTAAATTTACGTCATATTTCTTTATTAAAAACACTATATTACTAAAAGTATTATTTTTACTATTTTCAAAATAGATATCGGTAGTATCAAAATACTCTAAATTCAAATATAAAACTTTAGCTCCTAATTTAGCTTTAGAAACTGCTTCACTAATGGCAATAGTTGATGTTCCTGTTCCACCGCTAAAAGATGTATAAGTTATTAATTTAGTTTGTCCTACAAATGTATTATTTAAATTCGTATTTATTTCAAAATAATTTTCATAAATATCTTTGATTTTTTCATAAAACTCACTAATTTTTTGAAATTTAGTAATTGTTTCAAAATCATCAATTTTATTAATTTCTTTAGTTTCACTAAAATATACTTTTGCTATCTTAATATCATTTATTTCTCTTAAATCAAACATTTGATTATTTACAATCAATATGTGTATACTATTTAAATCAACTGAATTTAATAAACTTTGTTTAGAAGTAAAAATATATAATTCTAATTTTTTTCCATACCTATTTTTTAAAGCAGTAAATATCTTATTTAAATATTTTTGATCATTATCCAACAATGCCACCTTTATTTTCACATAATCACCTCAATTTATACACATATATTACTACCTACAGGACTTATTGTCAACTTTTAGGACTTATAATAAACATCCGACGCTTTACTTTATTTTTAAAAAATTAAACAGTAATCTAATAATTTTTATTTTACTAACATATTTTTAATTTTAATTTATGAGTTTATGTCAAATTTATTTAAGTAATTAAACTTTTTATATGAACAATAGTTTTAATTCAAAAATACTTATTAGTCCTTTTTAGGACTTATAGTAACTTTATATTTAATAATTTTCTAGGTATTATGTATATAATTTGGAGATGATTAAATGGACTATAATAAACTTGGAAATAATATTAGAAAAGAGAGATTAAAACAAAATCTAACAATTGAAGAATTAGCTTATAAAGCCGATATTACTCCTAATTATTTAGGTAAAATTGAAAGAGCTCAAAGTAAATTAAGCTTAGACGTACTTGTAAAAATTGCAAATGCTTTAGATATAACTTCAGATGATATACTGTCACATGAATTTCAAAAGGTACCTAAACACTCTATTGATAAAATCAATAAAAATCTTACTATTTTAGCTCAAAAAAATAGTGAAGATATTGAATTACTAAATATCATAATTGATTTTATTATTAATAAAAATAATTAAAATATATTTAATTTAGATGAATCGTTTATTAACGATTCTATTTTTTCCACAGATTTTACTTTTATTAACCTTACTGAACTTGAAGTTTTAGCAGATAAATGTGATAAATTTAAAAAATTAATTATTCGATGTTAGACAATTTAGTTAAAGATTAGAAGTATGTATTGAAACTAATGGATCAGTCGAGTGCGAAAGCTTTATTATTAATTCTAAAGATAAAATTGTTATTTATGAAGTAATACCAGGTAATGCAAAAAGATTATTTAGGTGAATACGAGCTTCTCGATTTATTTATGAATACAGAGACAAAGTTTGCCCTGCTAAAAGGAAATCTAGTGAAGCTGCACTCAAACCATCATTAGATTTAGTAAAATTAATTTAATGAATAATTTTTATAATACAATTATTGTTACAGTTTTGACTGGCAGCAGCAATCTATTTAATTAGAGTAAAATTTTAAGTTTTAGTAATTGAAAAAAATCAGCAGACAAATTACCCTAGTGTATTTAGAAAAATAACAGATAATATAAAATAAAATTTTGAAACTGAATTCCTAATTACAAATACTAGTCAGGTTAAATTAAATGAAAGAAATAATTTGATTGTCGACAGATTTCAAAAACTATTCTTGATTGTTTATGATACTGGAGATGTCCAAGTTAAAGAATTACACCAGGTTGTTACAGCTGTTAGTGAAAAAGTCAGCAATTAGAAAATATATTCCTAAAATTATTTCCAAACATAACTTAAAAACAAAATACTTATGTTCAAGAGATATCTGTAGAAAACAGCAAGGGTCTCATTTCCAAGGAAATAAAACAACAACTAATATAAATTTTTAGTAAATTAGAGAGAAATCTAGTAATAAAATGCTATCTTAACAATTCTATATTTAATAATGAAATAAAATTGTTTATTGAAGAACTTACATCTCTGTGCAATCGTATTTTTATCAATTACTAGAAGGTGAAATTTTTATACTGTTACTGGAGAGCACAAATGCAATTCTTTCATTATTGTAATTTATAGCATAGTCAGTCCTAAACGGGTTTTAGATAAAGAACTAATTAAAACCCTTGTTTTTCTATCTTGTATCTGATGTTATGGCTACTCGACAAATTGCAGGCGAAAACAAAAATATTGCAACTTCAATGTATGCTGTCTAAAATTAAAAGAACAGTACAATATTATGCCTGTTCCTTGTATGATCATTAATGATCAAGATGTGTATTTTAGAAAAAATATTAAAGAGATTTTAAATATTATCAAACAGCCAGTCATTATGACTAGCTGTTTTATTAATATAAATAATTACCCAAAGGCTTTTTCATATGTTCAACAACATAACCACTACCACCGCGTTCTTTAACATCCTCAACCATTGTAGTTATTAAAATAGGCTTATCACTATTAGTAGTCATTATTGTAAACCATCCTAATTCTGTTCCTGTTGTATCACTTTGGGAAGCTTTAAGTTCTGCTGTTCCGGTTTTACCAGCCAGTTCAATATCATTATGATAAATGGCATGACCTGTTCCATTATTATCACTAATAACCCCTATTAAAGCTTCTTTAATAGTATTAGCGGTTTCTTTACTAAAAGCAGATTTAATCCAGTCTTGTTCAGGTTTTTCATCTACAATTAAATATGGCTGATTAATTACTCCTTCATTTACAAATGAACTATATATTGATGCTAATTGAACTGGATTCATCAATAATTCACCTTGCCCATAGCCACTGTCAGCTAACTGCTGATCTCCAAAATTACTATCTTTATTTTGATATTGTGATGTGTTCAATGCTAATTCAAAAGGTATTTTATCACCTATTTTCAATTTATCATAACCAGCAGTTAATTTATCTTTTCCAATTTCAACTGCGCTTCTTGCAAAATAAACATTGTCAGAATAAATAATTGCATTTTTTAAATTATTAGGAGTTGGGGCATGTAAAGTAGTTACATAATAATTACCCCAGCTAGAATCCTTCTGCCACTTATCTTTAGCCCCTAGATCTTTATCAGGATCAATTGCATTAGCATCCAAACCAATAGCACCAGTAATTGGTTTCATACTAGAACCTGGAACATAAGCAGCTCGAAAACGATTTGTCAAAGGTTTTTGAACATCATTATTTAAAGCATCCCATTCATCGCTATTAAACCCTAAGATAAAATCATTACTTGAAAATGAAGGGGTTGAAACTAAAGCCAGAATTTCGCCAGTCTTTGGATTCATAGCAACTGAGGCACTTTTATCATTTTGATATTCATCGTACAAATCTTTTTGTAAATCAATATCAATTGTTAATTTAATATCTTTGCCATTTTTAACTTTTTTATTGGCAATAGTACCAGCTTCTTTACCATCCTTATCAACAACAACAATCTTTTTACCATCACTGCCCTTTAAATCACTTTCATAAGCAGCTTCGATTCCACTTCTTCCTATTAATGAAGTTTCGCTGTATCCTTCATCCTTATGTTTTTTTAGATCATCAGCGTTTACCTGCTGTAAATAACCTGTTAAGTGTGAAGTGATTTCACCATAAGGATAGTAACGAACATAGACTGTATTTAGTTTTACTCCCTTTATTGTTAACAATTGGCTAGCTAAAGCTCGTCCCTCTTCATCTTTAGCAATTTCTTTTAATGGCACAAATGAATCATCTTTAATCCATGAAGCACTCATTATCTTTTTAATATTATCTACTGACATATTTAAAAGATTACCTATCGCCTGATAATCAGTTTCTCCATTTAATTTACCACGTACAAGACCAACTGAATACGCTTCACCAATAGTTGCTAATTCTTTATCATTACGATCTAAAATTTTCCCTCTACTCGCTTTATCTGTCAAAACTCTTACTTTATTTTCTCCATCAACTCCGTCAAATAACATTTTTTCATTAAAAATAATTTTTCCATCTTGGACCGTTATTTTATTATCGTAACTTACTTTCCCAGCTACAGTATCCATTGATACTGTACACTCAACAATACCATCATCCACTTCATTAATCTTTACTTTAATATTTTTAGCTTCAATTCCATCATAGATATTTTCATAACGTGTTTCAAATACATTTTGCGATGTTTTAGCTAAAGAACCCTTTGTTAACATTGTATACATTTTTTTATAATCTTTTTTAGCTAGATAAGCGTAATAATCTTCTACTATTTCACCAGCATTTTCTCGCTTATTGAAAAATACAAATACCAGTGCAATAATAATTAAAACACTAACTGCAGCAATAAGTATAATTTTTTTTCTTTCTTTTAAATTTAAATTCATTTTTCTCCCTCTTTCTCTTTATGTTAAAAACATTGTACTCATATTTTAACATATTTAACACTTATTTATCATAGAAATAGTATACTTATCGTCGAATTAGCCAAGATATGTTATAATTCCTGAAAAATGATGGAAAATCTGATAATAATATTAGCACTTATAAAATTAAAATAAGATGAAATTAAAAAATAATTTTACATTTATACTAATAGAACCACTCCTTAGACAGTTTTGATAAATACTAACTACAGTTATAGAAAAACAGTAGCCAAACCCACGATTAAAATAACAAAAATTTTAAAACTTATTTAAAAATATGGATACCCATCTTTGATATAGCACTCCTGATGATAAAAAATATATGACATTATAGTAGTTATACTGATATATAAGATTTAAAATATGAAATAGCTAAACAGCTTATAGTCTCTGATCGTAAAATTATTTTCTAATTTCTGAATATATTGATAAGTTATACCTGACTGATAGATTAAACGAATTTCTCAAGATGATTTTATTGTTTCTTGTTTATTTAAAACTAAACTCTTATTAATTTTATGTCAATGAAAAAAGATGCATTATTTACAAATATTGAATGATGCAATGCTTAAATACATCAGATTTAAAAAATATCTTGACGTAATATCTCCTAAGTCGTTTAATCAAGATAGTGATTTATGAAAGTTAAAAATATTTTATAACTCCATATATTTCAAGAAGATTCACGTAGAAAAGCATTCATAAATATTTCGTAGTTTTAACAATTAGAAATATTAATCATATTATTAATGAAGCATCTTTAAAAAATAAAGTTGATTTTACTACTGATTATCAAAAAACCGTCAAATATAATTAATATATTACAGATGTCACAAACATTTTTGAAAGTGTTTACAATCATTTATTCTAGTGGTATACTAATAAAAAATTTTATTGTTGTAATTTAGGTTTTTATACATATAATATATTCAATTACAGAAAGGGGCAAAATGATGTGAAGAAAATCGTGTTATTATGTGATATGTTTCAGGATATGACTATTACCAATGATTTCTTAGTGAACAAGATGAAAGAAACTTCTAAAAAAGATTCTATTGAATGTGAAATTTATGCCCATCCTATTCAAAATGTCTATGAGATAACTAAGGATGCAGATATTATTTTACTTACCCCTTTAATATGTTTTAAATACCAAATGATTGAAAAATTAGTAAATTGTCCAGTAGAAAAAATTGGTATGGGAGCTTATGCAAACATTGATGCTAAATATGTATTAGATAGAGCTTTTGCAAGAATGTCTGAATATTATGCTGTATAAACTTAAGAACCTGACATTCCAGGTTCTTTTTATCTAATATTAAAAAATGACACTGCTTAAAGATTTAAATAATGATAATAATAAAAAGATAATAGACTATTCTGGTAAACTGTTACCTACTATCTTTTAAAATTTTATAAACTCATATACCTAGATATATGCTTATTTACCTGCTTTAAATTTATGAATATAAAATCCTGTTAATCCTCCAATTAAAAAATAGATAAAATCAGTTATATCGAAACAGCCATATAAAATCAATAAATGAAACAATTCTTTTAAAAAACCAAGTAATAACAATGTTTTTATCATTGCTGTTATATTTTTATGAAATAAGTAAAACGTTATTATTGCTTGGATATGCTGATATAAATGATATTATTTTAGGTTCTTTTAGTACAATAATTATCTATAAGATATTTTTTAAAGCATAGGCTTAACAAATTATTTGTTAAGCCTGTTTTTTCCTCTAATCATTATCAAATTAGCTCTATTTTATATCTAACTGTAACTGTCTAACTTTATTTGATGCAACTATCCGTTTAGTAACCTTATCACTATCAATTAAATTTCCAAGTAACATCAAACTATTATCATCATGCAATCTCATATTTTTCTTAACTATAGCATGATTACAGGCATAACAATATGTACAGCCATGATTACAGCAGTTATAAGCACCAATATCAATACTAGCTAAACATGAACAGTTAGCCCTATTTTGATTAGTCTTTATTTTTAAAGGATAGCCAATCAGTTTTTCGATATATGCTTTATCAATACAGCTGCCTTTAGTTATTCCGTATTGTTCTAAATGATATTTTTCACTGCATGTTTGAATATGTAGATTATACTTAGCAGCAGTTACTCCTAGATACTTAGCTAAATAATGAATTTCCTCATCACTTAACCCATTAAACTTTCCAATAATATTTTTATAAACATCTAAAAAACTAATGATAACAGTATTGGTATATTGATGTAATAGTTGACACATCTTTTCAAACATTTTTAAATGAAATTCATTATTATAACGATCATTTAATAATATTGGATCATATCGCCAGATTATTTTATCCTTACCTATTTTATTACTTAAGTCTATGAAAGTTTTTATAATTTCTAATTTAGGACGCAAACCTGGTTCAATATCACGATCATAAGGAGTGATGGTAACCATAAAATAATATTTATATCCTAACTGATCAATAATTTTTAAATATGACATAATATTTTTAGGATCTTTTGTACAAAAAGCAATGCAATCGACTACATCTTTACTTATTTTTACATGACTAACAAGCTGTTGATTATAAGGATTTCTAACAAGTACATATCCTTCTTTTAAACGATTAATAAACCATAATGGATATAAAGCACATATATCAGTTCTCCCTGAAACTTGTAAAATCATCATTTTTCTCCAACGATAATAACATTTCTTTCATGTTAAGCCCACCTGCATAACCAACTAGATTATTACTACTTCCAATTACTCGATGACAGGGAATTACGATCATAATACGATTACGATGATTTGCCATCCCTACAGCTCGATATGCCTTAGGACTATTAACTGCATTTGCAATTTGTTTATAGCTTCTAGTCTGCCCATAAGGGATCTTTTGTAATTCTTGCCAAACTTTTATTTGAAAAGGGGTACCCTCTAAATCCAATGGTAAATCAAAAGTTCTTCGTTCTCCATTAAAATACTCTCTTAATTGTTTAGCTGTTTCTTTTATTAATATCGTTTCTTCTTCAACATAATCATAAAGATTGTTTGTTGTAATTGCATAAATTTTATTATCTCTTTCAATAATATATAAATTTACCAGCATTTTATATTGATATCCTTTTAACATTTTCTTCACCCACTCTATTTTATCATAATATTTTTTAAATATTAATAATCAATTTATATCATTTAAAAAATATTCATGATATACTTTAGATTTGAGGTGGCTTATGAACGAACAAAAACTTATTAATTTAATTGGTGAAATTGGAAGACTTTTATTAAAACATGGAGCAGAAATTTACCGGG
Source organism: Erysipelotrichaceae bacterium (assembly GCA_021770925.1). Lineage (GTDB taxonomy): Bacteria > Bacillota_I > Bacilli_A > Erysipelotrichales > Coprobacillaceae > Thomasclavelia. The sequence goes on from JAETPY010000011.1 coordinate 33,041, forward strand.
TTGAAGAATCATTACTTAGAATGTGTAAAAGTTATGGTTATCAAAATGTTGAAGTATTTGCCTTACCATCTTATTTTACATTAACAATTGAAATGCATGATAACCATACTTATACCATATCAAAACGTACTCAACAAAATCGTGTTAATTTAGATATGGTATATGAACTTAATAATTTAGTACGATATGTCTGTGATAAATGTCCTGATTATGATTATCTTAAAAATAGAATAAATGAAATTAAAAATACACCTTTAAACATGCCTTTAGTTTTTTTAGGTTATGGATTGGGTACAGGTTTTTTTACTACTTTTTTCGGTGGCAAAATAAAGGAAACAATCATTGCGATGATTATTGGTTTTATTTTATATTTTTTTATTTGGTTAATGGAAATATTGGAAATTAATAATCTTGTTACAACTCTTTTATCAAGTATCGTTCTTTCTTCTTTAGCAATTTTTTGCTATAAGTTAGGTTTAATTAATAATTTACAATCTACGATTATTGGCTGCTTAATGATTTTGACCCCTGGAGTAGCTATTACAAATAGTTTGCGTGACATCATGGGCGGTGACTACATTTCTGGAATGGCTCGAATGCTTGAAGCCTTATTAACAGCTACTTTTATTGCTGTTGGAGTCGGAATTATGATGGTTATTTTAGGAGGTTAGTATGCAGGGATTGATTGAATGTCTTAGTGCCTTTATTGCTAGTATAGGCTTTTCCTTTATTTTTAGAATCCATCATAATTTACGTTTTGCCATTATTAGTTCCTTTGGCGGTGCATTAGGATGGTTTGTTTATTTAAATACTAATGCTTTACATAATGAAATAATGAGTTATTTTATTGCTATGGTAGTAGTTAGTTTGTATGCTGAAATTGCAGCGAGAGTATATAAAGCTCCAGCTACAATATTTTTAATTATTGGCTGCTTCCCTTTAGTACCAGGTAGAGGAATTTATCAAACAATGCTTTATTGTACTCAGGGTAAAAATATTCTCTTTTTAGATAGTCTTATTCATACATTCGCTATTTCTGCTAGTCTAGCATTAGCAATAATGATTGTTTCAACTATATTTAAAGTTATTAAAAAATTATCTATTTCTAAAAAGCTGTTTTAATCTTGATTAAGTACCTAAATTTAAAATTCGGATAATCAAAGTATTTTATCTAAATAATTTTCATGTTACAATACAAAAAAGCAGGTGAATTTATGAAAATTTTAGGATTAATAGTTGAATATAACCCTTTCCATCAGGGTCATCTTTTCCATTTAAATAGAGCAAAAGAAATTATAAATCCTGATATTACGATTATTGTAATGTCAGGACATTTTGTTCAGCGAGGTGAACCTGCTATTAGTGATAAGTGGACTAGAGCTAATGTTGCAATTAAAAATGGAATTGATCTAGTAATTGAACTGCCTTTTGTCTATAGTGTTCAGAGTGCGGATTATTTTGCTCATGGAGCAATTGAATTACTTGCAAAAATGAATGTTACTGATATTGTTTTCGGCAGTGAAAATGGTGATATAAATATTTTTACAGATATTGCTTATACTATTAAAAGAAATAAGAGCCAATATAATCATTTAGTTAAACAACAAATGAATTTAGGTTTGCGTTATCCTGATGCTTGTAATCAGGCTTTATCAATATTAATGAATAAAACTATTACTACACCTAATGATTTATTAGGTTTAGCGTATGTAAAAGATGTTATTGATCACGAATATTCAATTGACTTACATTGTATAAAAAGAACTAATGATTTTCACAGTTTAAAGATTGAGACAATTAGTTCTGCTAGTGCTATTCGTCATGCCTTAAAAAACAAAATTGATATTGTTGATCAATTTTGTAATTATAATGATTATCAAGAGTTTTATTTCTTTGAAGATTTTTTTCTCTTTTTACGTTATAAACTTTTAACAACAGGGAAAGAAGAACTTAAACAGATTCATTTAGTCGATGAAGGAATCGAAAATTTGCTTAAAGATAAGATAGAAACATGTAAAAATATGGAAGAATTAATCTTAAGCTTAACTTCTAAACGCTATACCCGCTCACGAATCCAGCGAATGTTAATTCACATTTTAATGAATAATACTAAAGATGAGATCATAGAAGCAATGAATTTAGATTATATTAGGATCTTAAAGATGAGTAATAATGGTCAAGCTTATTTAAACAAAATAAAAAAGAGCTGTGAATACAAATTAGTGACTAATTTTTCTAGTCATTACCATCCTGCTCTTGAGATTGAATTTAAAGCTACTAAATTATTATCATGTTTATCTAAAGATCCTCGCAATTTAATTATGCTTGAATATAAAAGTATTCCAAAGACCTAAACGGTCTTTTTATTTAAGAAAATATACTTGATTTTATGATTTACGAAAAGATGCAAAAAAACCTTTCTTTTCATAAGGAACTTTTTCTATAGAAACAACTTTATATCCAGTAGCATCAATAGCTTTCCTTAGTTCATTTTCATCAATATCGTCTACAGTAATAATCTCAGTTTTATTTTTGCTATGTGAAGAAGTAACTTTTTTTATGGCAAAAGACTTTCTTATTGCATCGTTAATATGAGTCTCACACATTCCACACATCATGCCGTCAATCTTTAATATAATTTTTTGCACTATAATCACCCTTTCAAAATAATTTTAAACATCTCATTTATCCTTGTCAAATATTATATATCTTTTGATTTCATAAAATCTAAATACTGTTTATTTTTAGTAATTATCCTATATAGCTTTTTTATATATAACAACAAACAAAAACAGACATAATTTGCCTGTTTTTTTAATGAGTATTTAAAACTCTATACAGAATATGGCCTCTACACTTCACAAGTTAGAAAATCCAAATTATTTTAATTTATCAAATCATCATAATTATTTATTCATAATCGATTTGATTTTCATATTTTTTTTGGATCTCTTTATGTAATTTTTCAACTATTTCATTATCTTCAGCATTTTTCATTTTCAATTTAGTACCATTGATTTCATAATTTGTTAATGGAACTTTACCAATTGTAACGGCAAGAGGCATGTAATAACCTTCATCTGCTAATCTAAGATATAATATATATTTATTTCCTTTTAACATATTAGTATATCCTGCAATATGTAATATTTGATTATATTTTTTATCATATGCCTGGTTTTCAAATATCGTGATTTCTTTTCTTGATTCATTTACTTTATTACTTATGATTTCATCAATTTGAAAAGATGAATATGTATAAGCAATTTGATAAACATCATTTTCATCATATATAACATCTGATTCTAATTCCTTAACTTTTGTCCCAATAACTATTAAGTTACTAGTATTTTCAAGCTCTTCAACTGATTCGTATGAATCGGTTTTAGCACTAACAAACACATCTTCTACTTCTTTTGAATCAGCTATACTTTTTTCATTGTCATTACAGCCAGAAAGCGGTAATAAAATCATTAGTGCTAGAGTACTAAGTAAAATTTTAGTTTTCATCATAACTATCCCACCTTTTTATAATTTATATTTAGCCCTAATTCCTAAAATATCATCATTTAATGGATAAGCTTTATTATTAAAACCAAGGGCTCTCATTACCGATATTGATTCATTTATTGTTTGAGTATGATCTAAACCTAAAGCATGTCCCACTTCATGTACGACAGTTTCTCTTTGCCAAGCAAGGCTGATTTTAATAAATGCACTGTAATATACAATATTAAATTTACCAGTACTTTTAAAAGTCGTAACACCATATGTTCCATTATCTTGATCAACAACACTGCTAACTATATCAGAAGACAAACCGTTATTAAAGGTAGCAAACTTTATTCCTGTACTAGTCCATTTAGAATAATAACTTATTGCAGAATATCCAGATGTACTAGAGGTATTATATATGGTAATATTTTGGGGATTAATGACTCCTTTTTTCCAATACTGATAAGCATCAATATTTGTAACGTTAAATAAAAAGATTGATATTATGATTAATATTACAAAGCATTTTCTATTTTTCATATCTGTATTCTTTCTCAATATTATGAAATAAATATGTAATTACTTTTCAACTCCTTTTCCGTATATAACTTATTTCTTTGCTTAATTCTAATGAATGTTATAATATCATTAAACTGATTATCGAAATTTTTATCTTTTATATATTCCTTTATCAATTAAATTATATCAATGAAATCAACTATTTTAAAATGTTATTATAAACAATTTATCCTTAAAAAACACCTAATTATTCTATGTCTAATAATATACTTTTTCAACATAAATTCATATGATATAATGAAATGTTAGTTTTAAATATAGAATACTATAACTCCAGCATATAGTCGTTTTATCTATTTTGATAAAATATAAAAAGAACTATCATGATCGATAGTTCTTAAAATGAGTATCTAAAATAACAGTGGGTTTAAAGTCGCTACAAAATATGAAGTCTACACTCCACAAGTTATTGTAGAGTACCGTTTTAATTAAATATTTCTTGATAAATCTTCTAACCTCTTAATACTGCTCCAAATTCTTTTTTTACAGCCTCAAGAATTTTTTCCATTACAGCATTAACTGTTGCTTCTTCCAATGTTCCTTTTGAATCTTGGAAAATTAAGTTGATTGCCACAGATTTTTTGCCAGCTTCAATATGTTCTCCAGCATAAACATCAAAAATATTTGTCTCTTTAACTAACTGTTTACTAGCTTGAACGATCTTACGGCAAACATCATATGTTAAAACATCTTCATCCATAACCAATGCAATATCACGACTTACTGATGGATACATTGGAATATCTGTAAATTTAACTTTACTTGTTTTTAAGTTTAATAAACTTGTTAAATTTAATTCAACAACATACACATCTTTAACATCATATTTCTTTTCCATTAATGGATGAATATTTCCTACAACACCTACTGTTTCTTTTCCAATCATAATATAAGCTGTTCTACCTGGATGATAATATTTATCATCTTGACTTGCACGAACTAATTTATAACGTGATTCTTCAATTCCCAGGTTTTTAAAAATTGTTTCAACAAAGCCTTTTACCAAATAATAGTCTGCTTTATATGAAACTTGTTTAAATGGTAAACTATTATATTCTCCACAGCAGGCAATTGCTAGGTTTTGTAATTCTGTATCTTTAGAATAAGTAGTTGATAATTCAAAAATATTTACATCTTTAATATTATGAGACTGATTGTAATTAATTACCTGCAGCAATGAACCAATTACTGATTTTCTTGTTACACTTCTTTCCTCTCCTAATGGCATTGCCAGTTTAACTGTATCATTAGTATGGAAGATATTAAAGTCATCAACTAACATTGGTGATGTTAATGAATAAGTAAGTGTTTCATGCAATCCCTGGTCTTTTAATAAATTACGAATCATATGCTTTTTAGCCTGAACATCCGTTCTTTTACCAACTGTCATTGACATTTCTGGTAAAGTTGATGGAATCTTATCATATCCATACATTCGTGCAACTTCTTCAATTAGATCAGCTGCCATTGTTATATCATTACGATAAGTTGGAACTTTAACACTAAATTCTTCACCATCTAGAGTGAATTCAAAATTCAATGAACTGAAAATATTTTTAATTTCATCAGTAGTTATATTAGTTCCAATTAAACCATTAACTCTAGATGTTGTTACTTTAACAAAACGATCTTCAATTTGCAGTTTAGTAGTTACACTTTTATATACTTCTTTAGCATCAGCTAAATCAACCAATAAATTAGCGCATCTTTCTAAAATATTTAATGAATTAGCAGTATTCAATGCTCCTTTAATATAATGTTGAGAAGCATCAGTTAATAAATTTAAGCGACGTGCTGTCTCTCTTAAAGCAGCTCCATCAAATGTTGCAACCTCAATTACAATATTAGTTGTATTCTCATCTATTTTTGTACTATTTGCTCCCATAACCCCAGCAACACATCCAATACCATCATCAGTAGAAACAATTACATCGTTTGGCTCTATTTTATACTCTTCACCATCTAACATTATTTCTTTACAATCAAATCCTGTTTTAATAATAAATTCTTTTTTAGTTAGTTTATCATAATCATACATATGAATTGGCTGTCCTGTTTCCAACATCACAAAGTTAGAAATATCAACAATATTATTGATAGGTTTAATTCCACTAGCAATCAACGCATTTTTCAACCATTTTGGCGATTCCTTTGTTGTTACTCCTTTAACAAGTTTTGCACCAAAGAATGAACATAATTCTGTCTCTATTTTAACACTAATACCACTGCCTTCAACGCCTGAAGTTGTCACTGCTGGTAAGTTAACTTCACGTCCTAATATAGCTGCAACCTCATATGCAAAAGATGTTAAAGCCATACAATCCGAACGATTTGGCGTTAAACCAACTTCTAAAATAGTATCTTTTAAACCAATATATTCTAACGGATCATCACCAATTGGTGCATCAGCATCTAATACATGAATTCCTTCTTTATCCTCAGGTTTTAATAATCTTTGATCCAATCCAAGTTCCGCAATTGAACAAATCATTCCATTAGATTCTACACCTCTAATTTTACTTTCTTTGATAACAAATCCACCACCCAAATCACAGCCCGGATTAGCTACAATTACTTTCTGACCTGCTGCTACATTTGGCGCTCCACAAACAATTTGTTTAACTTCTCCTTGTCTTACTTCTACCTGGCAAACGTTTAAATGATCGCTGTCTGGATGAGGTACGCATTCTAATACATGACCAATAGTCATATTATTTCCTTTAACTAAATCATGCATTCCCTCAACTTCTAAACCAATCGAAGTAATTTTATTAGCTAGATCTTTCGGATCTTGATCATCTATTTTTACATATCTATTCAAAACTTTTAAACTAATATCCATTCTTCTACTCCTTTCTACCAAACTGACTTAAAAATCTAATATCATCATTATAGAAATTACGGATATTATCAATACCATATTTAAGCATTGCAACACGTTCAATTCCAATTCCGAATGCAAATCCTTGATATACTTCGCAGTCAAAACCGCACATTTCAAGCACCTTAGGATTTACCATTCCAGCTCCTAAAATTTCGATCCATCCTGTGTGCTTGCACATTGAGCACCCTTCACCACCACAATTATGACATGAAATATCAACCTCTACAGATGGTTCAGTAAATGGGAAATATGAAGGACGTAAACGAACCTCTCGCTTTTCTCCAAAAAATTTACGAGCAAATACTTCTAATGTTCCTTTCAAATCAGCCATAGTAATATTTTTATCCACTACTAAACCTTCACATTGCATAAATTGATGAGAATGAGTAGCATCATCATCATCGCGACGATATGTTTTACCTGGACAAATTACTTTGATTGGTCCTTTACCTTTTGCTGCTAACATTGTATGAGCCTGGACTGGAGAAGTATGTGTTCTCATTAATGTATTTTCATCAATATAAAAAGTATCTTGCATATCACGCGCAGGATGCCCTTTTGGTAAATTCATTAATTCAAAATTAAAATAATCACTTTCAACTTCTGGACCTTCTGCAATTTGATAACCCATACCTAAAAACAAATCTTCTAATTCTGCAACAATTGTTGATAAAGGATGCAAAGACCCTTGATCTAACTTATAACTAGGTAATGTGATATCTATTCTTTCTTTATTGATTTTATCTAAAATTGCCTGTTTTTCCAAAGCGTCTTTTTTATCTTCAACTGCTTTCGATAATTCCTGTTTAACTATGTTAGAAGTTTGACCAAATAACTTTCGTTCCTCAGGTGCCATATTCTTCATTGACTTCATAGCCTCTTGAATTGGTCCCTTTTTCCCTAAATATAAAACACGAATTTCATTTAATTCCTTTAAAGATGAACAACTATCTAACTTAGCTAATGCTTCTTCTTTAATTTTTAATAATTTAGTTTCCATATTTACCTCCAAAAAATATAAAAAATCGTTCCAATAGGAACGATTATTTCGCGGTACCATCCTAATTCATAGCTTTAAGCTATGCACTTAATTAACTGTAACGTAGTTTAAACGGCGAGGATTAATCGCACTCCAAGGTGAATTCAATAATTCCATTGTTAGAAGAATCTCACCAAATATCTTCCTCTCTAAAACAACTTTCTTATTTACTAGTCCTTATCATCGTGTTATCATACCTAATAATTATAACGTGTTTGAATTATTTTGACAATAGGTTTATGCTTATTTATACAATTTTAAAATAAAAAAAGAACCGGCAGCTTGCTATTTTCGCACCGCAGTACTATCTTCGCCGTTATGATGCTTAACTTCTGTGTTCGGTATGGGTACAGGTGTGTCCATCATGCTATCGCTACCAG
>JAETPY010000012.1 GCA_021770925.1 Erysipelotrichaceae bacterium
ATTAACGATATAGTCGTAATTGTCAAAGAAGATATATTTAAAAGTATTTTTACCGTCTTTTTTAACATACTGTTTAAAATTAAAAAGACCTAATGTATTAGCAGGAATAGATAAATAGATCATAAAGTCATCTCCTGAAATCATTATAATACTAAAAAGGATGATAGGCATTTAAAATACATTATCACCCAGGTGGACAAAATTTATTTTGTCCCTTTTTTATGATTCAGCTAATGGTTTTGGTATTAATAAAATATTATTATATTAAAAAATCATAAGAGTGATTTATTACATGTAATAAAATAGTATGAAGGGGGGATTATTAATTATTTCAATAATAATATTCATAGTATACTTTGTATATAGACATTATTTAAAAAAATATGGGGTATAGATTCTAAAGCAAAAACACCTGCTGTAAAAAATGAAAATGGGGTTGATTTTTGCAATTCTATTAATAGCTTTAGGGTTTTGGTAGTATTTTTGATTTAAAAAAATTACTTGAAATAAACAATAGAATTATTTAATTAAGATACTTATAATATAATGAAGAAAGTATAAATATCAAATAAAAGGAACAGATTTATTTTCTGTTCCTTTTATAGCATTTATTTTCTGTTTAAATAACTCACATGTATATTTTTTAACTGTTTTTCATTTAATGATAATATCCAGATCAAACAGGTTTTAATAAAATCAATAGCATCATACTCTTAATTTAATTTCATTGATATTAGTATCTACTGTTCTAGCTTATAAATCTCAAATAATATTTAAAATGCTTGATAAGTTATTATTCAACTGAAGAATCTGACATGTCTTCAATCATAAAATCTATCATTTGTAATGGGGTAACGATCAATTCAATATCATTTTCTTCACATATATCAATCATTGCAGACCAGACTGCTGGATTGCGTACAAAAATACGATCGGGTTTACCCTCTTGTAAAATATAATCAGCTAAAAATGATAATACAAATCCAATTTCATCATCTTCGGGATCAAGTACGTGACCTCCAATAACCATTTGTGATTCTTCATCAAGAACAATAAACAATAAGGGATTAATTGGACGAGAATAATTTTTATCGCGAGAAGATATATTTAAATATACTAAATCAACTATCAGTCCACGATGATTACGAGGGGCTAAGGAGATTTGTTGCAAGATATTTTCATCTTCTATTTCAACTGGAGAAAATTTATTAATTTGTTCAGGTAAGCATAAGGGCTCATATGTCCATTGATTATTATTTTGAAAAGCGCTAATAATCTCATCCTCTTCAAATCTAACATCAATTTCCTTGTTAATATAAGCTTTTATAATATCAATTAGTTTTTTCATTACCTTAATAATAAGTTGAGCTTGATTATCATCGATATGATATGGGTAAAATCTTTTTTTATAAGAGATAAAATATGGCCAATTACCACGACCGCGAAATTTTAGTCCCAATTCTTTTATAATCTTCTTTTGTTGTGAAGGAACTTCTTCACGATCCCCCATATAAAAGGTTAGACATGTTTGATCAAACATTAGATATTTCGTTACTGTATTATCGATTGGTTCTGTAATGAGTGAGGATAAATCTTGGTAACCTTTATCGCCAAAATAGATAGAAAGACCAATACAATTATTGATTTGACCCATAATGGTACAGTAAATACTTTCTTCGTTTTCAAATTTTATTTTAATCCAATCAGCACTATCGATATATTTCCATGGTTGTAGATTATTCCACTGTTGGATAATGGCATATAATTCTTGCCAAATATTTAAATTAGTTTCCATTTAGGTACCTCCGTCTAATCCTATTGTAACTTATAAGGCTATAAAAAAGCTACAAAAACAGCAATTAAAATAGCACAAATTACATCACTTATATAATGAACACCACATAATATTCTAGAAAAACTGACAACAAATGCTAAAAACATCATTATAATACCTAAAGGTAAGTATATATTTACACAAGCTAGTGCAATTGCAAAGGCACTGACTGTATGTCTGCTAGGAAATGATTCACCAGATTTATGTATCAATAAGGGGTCAATATTCATGGTTTCATAGGGACGTTTACGATTTACTATTTTTCTAAAAATAGTAACAATAACAAAGGAAGTTAAAGGTTTTATTATTGTGGAAAATAATAAGGGATTATTAGTAATGAATAAATAAATTAAAATACTTGGATAAATAATAAAGATAATGATAGGGATGTATTTAGTGAAACTGATAATAATATTTTTTAGTAACGGATAATGGCGAATTAGTTGTAACATATGCTGGTATAATGATTCCATAAAGACTCCTTATTTTTATATTGTTATTTAACATATTGTTGTAATGTTTTACTTGAGTGGCCATGAATAATAGTAACTTCATTGATCAAAGGTCTGAGTTTTTTCAATTTGATTTTTGTTATTGTTCGATCAAGGACATCAATTTAATCAAACATTTATAATTCTTATAATATAATGGTAATCGTTTTATGGATGAACAGTCAAGTTTTATTGAAAAATAAAAAAGTATCTATATGTAGAAAGAGTAATAATCATAATATATAATAATTGAAATGGGAAAATAATTATTAAAAATTATTTTAAGACATTGCAGGAAATGTGATAAAATTTTATAATAAAGTAAACAAACTTGCTTTTTTATAATAGATTAAGTAAAATATAAGAACATATGAATGGAGTGATATAGATGGCATTAACAGCAGGAATTGTTGGATTACCAAATGTTGGTAAATCTACATTATTTAATGCAATAACAAATGCACAGGTAGAAGCTGCAAATTATCCATTTGCAACGATTGACCCTAACATAGGAGTAGTTGAAGTCCCTGATTATCGATTGGATAAATTGACAGAAATGATTAATCCTAAAAAAACGGTTCCTACAACATTTGGGTTTACTGATATTGCAGGGCTTGTAAAAGGGGCTAGTAGAGGTGAAGGGTTAGGAAATAAGTTCTTAGGTAACATTAGAGAAACGGATGCTATTTGTGAAGTAGTAAGATGTTTTAGAGATAAAGATGTAACTCATGTAGATGGGGATGTTGATCCTGTTAGGGATATTGAAACAATTAATTTAGAACTTATTTTTGCGGATTTAGAAACTGTAGAAAGAAGAATCGGACGATTGGCTAAAAAAGCACAATCTGGTGATAAAGATGCTAAAATTGAAATTACAATTCTAGAAAAATTAAAAGCTGCTCTTGAAGCAAATAAATCAGCTAGAACGATTGATTTTTCAAAAGAAGAAATGGTAATTGTAAAACAATATACATTACTTACAATGAAACCAATTATTTATGTTGCAAATCTTGGAGAAGAAGATTTAGAAGACCCAACTAGTAATCCTCATTATAATAAAGTAGTTGAATTTGCTGCTAATGAGGGTGCTGATGTAGTACCAATCTGTGCCAAGATTGAAAGTGAATTAGTAGGAATGGATAAAGAAGAAAAGGATTTATTCTTACAAGATTTAGGAATTGAAGAAAGTGGTCTTGACAAACTGATTAAAGAAGCTTATAAATTGTTGGGATTAAGAACTTTCTTTACAGCAGGAGTACAGGAAGTAAGAGCGTGGACATTTAAAGAAGGAATGTGTGCTCCAGAGATGGCAGGAATCATCCATAGTGATTTTCAAAGGGGATTTATAAAAGCGGAAACATACAGCTTTGATGATTTGGTCGAATATGGCAGTGAACATGCTTTAAAAGAAGCTGGTAAGATTCGGCAGGAAGGAAAACAATATGTTGGTCAAGATGGCGATATCATGTTGTTTAAGTTTAATGTGTAATGGTTAAAGAAAAAAAGAGCTTTATGGAAAGAATAAAGCCAACTGGATTTAAGGATTTGATTAGAAGAATTATTTTATTAGTATGTGTTTGTGTTTTTTGTTATAGTGCTTTTAATTTAGCATCAATCTTTTTAGAATATAAGCAGATGGATGATAGTAATAAAAAAATAGAAGAGACATATGTAACCGAAGAAACAACTAAGCAAGATGCATATAAGAAAATTGATTTTGAAGGTCTTTTGAAAAGAAATCCTGATGTTAAAGGATGGATCGATATACCTGATACAAAAGTAAGTTATCCAATTTTGCAAGGGGAAACTAATGATACTTATATCCATAGTGATATTGATAAAAAGGAGTTCAGAGCGGGATCTATATTTATTGCAAGTGAGAACGAAAATCCTTTTACAGATTTAAATACTGTTATTTATGGACATAATATGAATAATGGTTCAATGTTTAATAACATTAAATCATATACTAAACAAGATTTTGCAAATGAACATCCTTATATTTATATCTATTTGCCTGATGGGACTGTAAGTCGATACAAGGTAGTAGCAGCACATATTATTCCTGAAAAAAGTGTTTTGTATAATACTTCAATTAGTGATATTCAATCTTTTTATCAGGAAATGTTAAAAACAAGCAATATAAATGTGGATTTTGATAAAACTGCTGGAAACCCAGTAATTACTTTATCTACTTGCACTTCTGCAGGTAGTGAAAGTGGTGAAAGAAATGTTGTTCATGCAGTGTTAGATAAAGCTGGAATTGATCCTAAAGTTGAAAAAATGACGGAATAGATAGGAAAACATAGACATTGTGGTCTATGTTTTTTGTCTACAATAAAATTTTAGCCCTGCCGGTGAATATTTATTTTTAAATATAAGTATTACTAAATAATGAGTGCTGATAAAAACTGATTAATTAATCCAAATATGTGTTTTATTTTCGCTATAATAATATGACAATATTTGACGAATTGGGATATTTTAGGTATTATAGGGTAGACTAATAAAGAATTGAGGTATACAAATGAAAGATAATAAGTTTTTAAAATTTTTAACATCGAAGTATGTTGTTTTGGGAATTCAATTGATCGTTTCTATAGCAGTTATTTATTTTGCTTTTGAACTTAATCTAGTTCCAGTAAAGTATCTTGCTGTAATAATTGCAATATTATTAATTTTAATAAGTGGTTTTTTTGGGATTATTTACAGTGGTGAAAGAAAAGAAAAAAAAGGATCTACAAGCAAGCGGAGTATTATTACAAAAATTATTAGTTTGCTAATTAGTATTGTTTTAGTGATTGGTTGTACGATGCTTACACGTAGTGATAGATTTATTGAAAAAGTAAGTAATGCAACAGGGCAACAGTATGTGGTTTCTGTAATTGCTTTAAAAAATGGGAATGTCACTAAAAAGAATTTAGATGGTAAAAAATTTGGTGTAACCTATGAAAAAGATTCCACAACGTTGACAACAGCTCTTGCCGATATGGAAGAAGAATTTGGAGAGCAGGAATATCAAAAATTTGATAATTATGTTGAATTAGCAGATGCCTTATATAATGGTGAAGTTGATTGTATTGTTGCTGGTGAAGAATATCGCAGTATGCTGCAAGTAAATCATGAAGCGTTTAATGATGAAACTAAAGTAATCGCTTCATATACTTATGATGCTAAATTAGAAGTAACGACCAAGAAAACAGATGTAACAGAAAAACCATTTTCAGTTTATGTTACAGGAATTGATGTTTATGGAAGTTTAAAAACTGTATCTCGTAGTGATGTGAATTTAATTGTTACCGTCAATCCCAAGACAAAACAGATTTTAATGACAAGTATACCTCGTGATTGCGAAATAGAATTACACTCAAATGGAAAATTGGATAAGTTAACACATACAGGAAATTATGGTACTAGTGAAACAATTAATACAATTCAGGATTTACTGGATATGGATATTAATTATTTCGTACGGACAAATTTTAGCGGTATGACTAATATTGTTGATGCCCTAGGTGGAATAACTGTAGAGTCTGATGAAGATTTTATTACATTACATGGTAATTATCATATTACTGAGGGGATAAATGAGATGGATGGTGATAAAGCTCTATGTTTTGTAAGAGAGCGTAAACGTTTAAAATTAGGAGATTTTGCTCGAGGTCGTAATCAGCAAAAAGTGTTGAAAGCATTAATGGATAAAGCGTTATCACCTAAAATTATAACAAATTTTGATAATGTTTTAAGTGCTCTTGAAGGTACTTTTGAAACTGATATGTCAGGTGATGAAATTCGTTCATTATTAAATATGCAGTTAAATGATATGGCAGATTGGAATATTATAAATGTTCAAATTGAGGGTGAGTATTATGATTGTTATGATACTTATTCTATGAAGGGAATTAAATCAGATGTTATGAAGCCGTTTGAAAGTCATATTGAAAGAGTACGTAAACTAATTAATAAAGTAGAAGAGGGAAAAGAAATTAAAGAGGAAGAACTAAAGGGGTTAGTACATTAGGAGTTCATATATTCGAGCTCCTTTTTATTTTATTTTTTTATAATAATGGTATAATAAGATTATTAAATTGGAGATAGAAGAAAATGGTTTTTAATCGAAAATACTATAAATTATGTTTTGTTATATATATGTTTATTAATACCTTGGCTTTAGGTTATTTAGGTATTGATATCAATTATTTATTTTTACCATTATTATTATGGGCAGTTATAATTATTATTCATGATATTTATAAAAAGGAATTGAGGATAAAAAAGAATTATAGTATCTTGATGATTATTCAAGGCATCATTTTATTGGTTTCAACGATGAAAAATGATTACAGTGACTTAAATTCATATGTGATCGCAATCATGCAATTAGTTATATATTTTTTGATTTTTAACAATCCTAGCTCAATGACAAAAAAGGATATTGTTAAAGAAGTTAAAATGATTATTCCGCTGGTTAATTTTTTAGTTGGGATAGCATCAGCTGTTTCAATTGGTATGTATGTATTTCATTTTTCTAGTTTAGCTAATGGGTGGACTTTGGGAATGGTTGGGAGTCGTTTATTTGGTGTGTATTTTAATAGTAATCCGGCAGCATTTTTAGCTTGTATTACAATTGTTTTAGCATTAATAGCAGTTAGGGAGAAATTTAATGGTAAGTTATTATATCTTATTAATATTGGAATCCAAATTATTTATATTCTTTTAACTAAATGCCGAACAGCATTAATTATTTTAGTAGTAATAATTATTATGGTAGGATATTATTTTTTGATTCGACGAAAGCCGTATACTATATTTAAGCGCTTAATATTGGTATCTGCTTTGGCACTGGTAATAGCTTCAGCAGGATTTTTAGGTCAACAAATTGTTGAAGTTGTTCCTCAAATGCAAGGAATTGCATCAAAGGAAACAAGTCGTTTTCAAATAGATAAAATTAAAGAGGCAGGACGTTTGCTGGTAGCTGGTAATGTAGAAGACTTTAATAAAGGGTTAACAATAATTGATGAAGTTTCTAATGGACGAATTTCTTTAACTAAAGCAGCTTTAGAAATTTGGCATACTGAACCTTTGATTGGAATAGGTGCTAATAATTTTAAGAAAATTGGAAGCCAGGAAACTGATGTATTAGAATATTGGGCAGTACAAGTTGTTCATAGTCATAATGTTTTTTTAGAGGCATTAGTAACAACAGGGGTAATTGGATTTATTTTGTTTGTAATATTCTTTTTTAAATGTGTACTGATGTGTTTAAATGTTTTGAAAAAAAGTCATGGTAAAGAGATATATTTTATTATTCAAATGTTTATAATGATTGTATTGAGTGAGTTTATTGGAAGTTTATCTGATTATGGGGTATTTTATATTTATTCTTTATCAGCAACGTTGGCATGGTGTTTTTTAGGGTATCTATTTACATATCAAAATATTATTGAAAGTTTAACTAGTGATTAGATGTAGGTGAGGGAAAATGAGAGTAGAAAATATATTATTTCAATTAGACATGACATGGCAGCTGTTTTTATATCATATTCAAAATTTAAGTGATGATGAAGCTTTATGGTGCAAAAAAGCAGAAGGTTTACAAATCCATCAGGTTGATGGAAACTGGCAGATTGACTGGCCTGAAACTGAGGAATATGATCTTGGTCCCGCTAGTATTGCTTGGACTATGTGGCATATTATTTATTGGTGGGAAATGGTTTTAAATTATTCGTTTGGTGATTGCTCGTTAGGGAAAGAAGATATAGAATGGCCTGGAAGTGTAAAACAGGCAATAGATAAAATCGATTCTCTTCATAATCAGTGGATTAAATCTCTATCTAATTTAACACTTGAACAGTTACAATCAAAACAATATACTAAGTGGCCTTTTTCGAATCGCAGCTTTTATGATTTAGCATTGTGGATTAATATAGAATTAATGAAAAATGTATCTGAAATAGGATACGGTCGCTATCTTTATGCAGTATCTAAATAAATATTATCAAATATGTATTTATGAATTCAAATCTAAGAAAATAGATTTGAATTTTTTTTTAAAAGCATAAAAGTTGACATCTTTTGACATTAGTATATAATGTTAGAAACCTAACAAAACAGGAGTTGATATAGTGGAAGAACAGCAAATTGGAAGAGAAATAAGGATACTTGCAAATTTAATTGGACGTTATTTAAATGAGATTGGTTTTAATCATGAACATAGTAGTTTGACAGGACCACAAGGATTTGTTCTAGGATATTTATATGATCACCAGGATAAAGATATTTTTCAAAAAGATATTGAAGCAACATTTAATGTACGACGTTCAAGTGCGACAGGATTATTACAATGCCTAGAATCTAATGGTTTCATTGAGCGAATTAATGTCGATTATGATGCTAGGTTAAAGAAAATAGTATTAACTAATAAAGCCTATGAATTTAGAGATACTTTAGAGGCACATATTCAAAAATTAGAAGAAAAATTAGTTAAAGATCTAGAAGAGCATGAAATAGATGATTTGATAAGGATAATTGGTAAGATTAAAAAAAATTTAGAGTAGGAGAACAAAATGGAAAAGAGTTATTACATGGGAATTGACGTTGGGTCAACTACGATAAAAATTTATATTACAGATCAAGATGATAATTGTATTTATTCAAAGTATGAACGGCATTATTCTGATATCCAGGCAACTATTAAGGTACTAATAAATGAGGTTAAAGAAAAATTTGGGAATCTTAAAATAACTGCTGTAATGACTGGTTCTGGAGGATTGTCACTTTCTGAATATTTGGATATTAAATTTGTTCAGGAAGTGATAGCATGTACTAAAACGATAGAGACATATATCCCTGAATGTGATGTAGCTATTGAATTAGGCGGTGAGGATGCTAAGATTACTTATTTTCAAGGTTCTTTAGAACAAAGAATGAATGGTACCTGTGCTGGTGGTACAGGGGCTTTTATTGATCAAATGGCTTCGTTATTACAGACCGATGCAGCGGGGTTAAATGAGTTGGCAAAAAATTATCAGATGGTCTATCCAATTGCTTCGCGCTGTGGTGTTTTTGCAAAAACAGATGTCCAGCCTTTAATTAATGACGGCGCAAATAAAGAAGATATTGCTATTTCTATTTTTCAGGCAGTGGTTAATCAGACTATTAGCGGCTTAGCTTGTGGTAAACCAATAAGAGGTAAAGTTGCATTTCTTGGAGGTCCATTGTTTTTCCTGGATCAGTTAAGACAACGTTTCATTGAAACCTTAAATCTTAAAGATGAAGAAATTATTTTTCCTGATAACTCACAATTGTTTGTTGCCATGGGAGCAGCACTGTTAGCTAAGGAAGAGACAGTTGTAACTGATGTTGAAACATTGCTTGAAAAGTTAGAAAATATTGATGATAATATGCTGGCAAATGAAAATACATTAGCACCATTATTTGAAGATGATAATGATAGAAATGAGTTTAGACATCGTCATTATATTGATAAGGTTAGAAAGAATGATCTTAAAAGTTATATTGGTAATGTATATTTAGGACTTGATGTCGGTTCTACTACAACTAAAGCAGTTTTAATTGATGATAATGATTCATTGTTATACTCGTTTTATGATTCTAATGAGGGAAATCCTTTAGATGTTGTAGTTAAAATAGTTAAAGAGATTTATGAGCTTTTACCACCGAAGGTAAATTTGGTTTATAGTGGGGTAACTGGTTATGGCGAAGCCCTGATTAAAGCAGCGTTAAGGGTTGATATGAGTGAAGTTGAAACGATGGCGCACTATAAAGCTGCTACTTATTTTAAAAAAGATGTTAGCTTTATTTTAGATATTGGCGGTCAGGATATGAAGGCTATCAAGATTAAAGACGGTATCATTCAAGATATTTTATTGAATGAAGCTTGTTCAAGTGGCTGTGGGTCTTTTATTGAGACTTTTGCTAAATCATTAGGCTATGAAGTAAACGAGTTTGCAGCACTGGCATTGAATTCAAAGGCACCAATTGATCTTGGAAGCCGTTGTACCGTTTTTATGAATTCGAAAGTAAAACAGGCTCAAAAAGAAGGGGCTAAAGTTGAAGATATTAGTGCAGGTCTATCTTATTCTGTAATAAAAAATGCTTTATATAAAGTTATTAAATTAAGAAGTAAAGAAGATTTAGGGGATAGTATCTTAGTTCAGGGTGGTACTTTCTATAATGAAGCAGTTTTAAGAGCATTTGAAAAAGAGTCCGGAGTCAATGCAATTCGGCCGGATATTGCGGGATTGATGGGAGCGTTTGGAATTGCGCGTTTAGCTCGTGAAAGTTATCATGGACAGCCAACAACTTTGCTTAGTAAAGAAGAATTAGAACAGTTTAGCTGTCGCAGTGAGATTAGATATTGTCAAAAATGTACAAATCACTGTATGTTAACAGTATCAATATTTAATGATAATAGTGAATACATTAGTGGTAACCGTTGTGAACGAGGTGCTAATATCCCACTTTCATCAAAGAAACTGCCTAATTTATTTGATTATAAATACCGTCGGGTATTTAATTATCGCTCTTTAACTGAAGAACAGGCGATTAGAGGAACAGTTGGAATTCCTAGAGTTTTAAATATGTACGAAAATTATCCGTTTTGGCATACATTCTTTACAAAATTAGGGTTTAGAGTAGTTTTATCACCACGTTCTAGCAAAGCAGTCTATGAAAAAGGAATTGAATCAATTCCTTCAGAAAGCGTTTGTTATCCTGCTAAATTAGCTCATGGCCATATTGAATCACTGATTGAAAAAGGGATTAAGTATATCTTTTATCCAAGTTTAGCGTATGAGCGAAAAGAGTTTGATAATGCTAACAACCATTATAACTGTCCTGTTGTAACATCGTATCCAGAAGTTATTCGTAATAATGTCGATAATTTAACAGATAGTGCAATTATATATCGTAATCCATTTATGGACTTAAGTAATCCAAAAACGTTGTTTAATAATTTAAAAGATGAATTAAAAGCATTTTATATAGAAGATAAAGAATTAAAAGAAGCGATTGATGAAGCTTATGACGAATTAGCAAAATGCCGAAAAGATATTCAGGAACAAGGTGAAACGATTTTAAAATATATTAAAGAAAATAATATGACGGGAATTGTTTTAGCTGGAAGACCATATCATGTTGACCCCGAAATAAATCATGGTTTAGCTGATTTGATTACAGCTGAAGGAATGGCGGTTTTAACTGAAGATAGTGTTTGTCATTTAGATAAAGATTTAGATCAGTTACGTGTAGTAGACCAATGGACTTATCATTCGAGGTTATATAGAGCGGCTTCGTTTGTGGCGACACAGCCAAATCTTGAATTGATCCAACTTACTTCCTTTGGATGTGGCTTAGATGCTGTAACAAGTGATCAGGTAGCAGATATTCTAAGAGCTCGTCATAAGATTTATACTTTAATTAAAATTGATGAAGGTAGCAACTTAGGGGCAATCAGGATTAGAATTCGTTCACTTAAAGCTACAATTGAAAAACAAGTTAAAAATAAAAAACAAACCTATTCTAAATATCAGCCATTAAAAGTTCCATTTACAAAAGAAATGAAAGAAGCTGGGTATACAATCTTATGTCCACAAATGTCACCACTACATTTTCAATTTGTTGAAACTGCAATGCAGGAATCAGGATATAATTTAGTAGTTTTACCTTCGGTTGATAAAGGTGCAGTTGATGCAGGATTAAAATACGTAAACAATGATGCATGTTATCCAAGTATTTTGGTAACTGGACAAATAATGAAAGCTTTATTGAGTGGAAAATATGATTTAGATAAAACAGCGGTGATTATTTCTCAAACTGGTGGAGGGTGTCGAGCAACTAATTATATAGCTTTTATTAGAAAAGCTTTACAAGATGCAGGAATGCCGCAAGTGCCTGTAATTTCGGCTAATTTACAAGGACTTGAGAATAATCCAGGTTTTAAAATAACATTGCCATTGGCTAAAAAAGTTATTATTGGAGCTATGTATGGAGATTTGTTTATGCGAGTTTTATATCGTGTTCGTCCATATGAAGCGACAGCTAATAGTGCTAATGAATTATATGAATCATGGGTAGAGCGATGCCAGGAAAATGTTAAAAATGGAAGTATTTCTATATTTAGAAAGAATGTTTATCAGATTGTTAAAGAATTTGATGAGCTGCCATTATTGGATGTAAAAAAACCACGTGTTGGATTAGTTGGAGAAATTTTAGTTAAGTTTCATCCTACAGCAAATAATGAGATAGTTAAAATTATTGAACGTGAAGGTGGCGAAGCTGTAATGCCTGATTTAATTGATTTCTTCCAATATTGTTTCTATAGTACTGGATTTGAAAATAAACATTTTCATGCATCTAAAAATTCCGTAAGACTTTGCAATCTTGCGATAAAGTTTGTAGATTTATTACGTCATGATATGATCAAAGCACTGGAAAAATCGAAACGTTTTAATCCACCAGCTTCAATCAAACACTTAGCTGATAAAGCAAGTACAATTGTATCAATTGGTAACCAAACAGGCGAAGGATGGTTTTTGACAGGAGAAATGATTGAATTAATTGAGTCTGGAGCACCTAATATAGTATGTATGCAGCCGTTTGGATGTTTACCAAATCACGTTACTGGTAAAGGGGCAATCAAGGCTTTACGAAAAGCATATCCTCAAAGTAATATAGTAGCTATTGATTACGATCCAGGAGCTAGTGAGGTTAATCAGTTAAATAGAATTAAATTGATGTTATCAACAGCATTTAAAAATATGAATAAATAATGTACAGCACTAAGGCATAGATTTTAATCTATGCCTTGTAATTTAAACTTATAATTGCGTGGTAAACTTAATTTGTGATAAGTATGTTTTTCGTATACTAGCCAATACTATACTATAAAAAATAAATGATAAGGAAGGTTAGTATATGAGCAATAATATGGATTTAGGTTATGAAATGTTCTGTTATCAGTGCGAACAGACAGCAAATGGCAAGGGCTGTACAAAGTTAGGCGTTTGTGGAAAAACACCAGAAATTGCCAATCTGCAAGATTTATTGATATTTCAAATTAAAGGAATCAGCTGTTATGGAAAAGCATTGATAGAAAATGAACAAAATATTGATAAAAAAGTGATAAGTTTTATCGAAAATGTTCTTTTTACAACTCTTACGAATGTTAATTTTGATGTAAAAGAACACGTGAAATTATTGAAAAAATCACAGGAAATCAAAGAAAATTTAAGAGATATGGCAGGGGAAATTAAAAATCATACAGCCCACGCATCCTATAATCTTCCAGAAACAAAAACAGAGATGTTAAAGGATGCCCCTCTAGCCGGAATTATGTATGATAAATCCCTGGATCCAGACATTCGCTCTTTGAGACAGACGATTTTGTATGGATTAAAAGGTATCAGTGCATATGGGCATCAGGCAAGAGAGCTGGGTTATTATAGTGATCAGGTAGATGATTTTTATATTCAGGCCTTGGAGGCTCTTACAGACGATAGCCTTACAGTAGAAGAATTAATTCGGATGACCATGCGTACTGGAGAAATGGCAATCGTGGTTATGAAAAAGTTAGATGAAGCTAATACAGAAGTTTATGGAAATCCGACTTTGCATAAGGTCAATATTCATATGAAGAAGGGACCTTTTATTGTTGTTTCGGGTCATGATCTTAAAGATTTGGAAATGCTGCTGGAACAGACAAAGGGGAAAGGAGTCAATATTTATACACATGGTGAAATGCTGCCATGTCACGGATATGAGGGATTAAAAAAATATCCACATCTTGTAGGCAATTTCGGAGGAGCCTGGCAGGATCAGCAGAAGCAGTTTGATAATCTTCCAGGATGTATTTTGATGACGACAAATTGTCTAATGCGACCAAGGGAAAGTTATAAGGATCGAATCTACAGTACAAATGTGGTGGGCTGGGAAGGAATCAAGCACATTGGTAAAAAGGAAAATGGTGAAAAGGATTTCAGTGAAATTATTCAACAGGCAATAGACTTGGGTGGTTATTTGGAAGATCAAGAATCGCAGGAGATATTAGTTGGATTTGGGCATCATACTACACTAAGTTATACTGAGAAAATCGTAGAAGCTGTAAAGGCTCGAAAAATCAGACATTTTTTCCTGATTGGTGGTTGTGATGGTGCAAGACCTGGTCGAAATTATTATACAGAGTTTGCAAAGATGGTTCCAGAAGACTGCATGATTTTAACACTGGCGTGTGGAAAATACAGATTTAATAAATTGAAATTTGGTGAAATAGCAGGTTTACCTAGGCTCATGGATGTTGGTCAATGTAATGATGTATATTCTGCAATACGGATTGCAACAGCTTTGGCAGATGCTTTTGATACCGATGTGAATGGATTACCGCTGTCATTAATTGTATCATGGTATGAACAAAAGGCGGTTGCAGATTTGTTGGCATTATTAAGCCTGGGAATAAAAAGAATATATTTGGGGCCAACTCTGCCAGCGTTTTTGAGTCCAAATGTACTGCAGTATCTAGTGGATACTTTTGATTTACGGTTAATCAGCAATGCACAGGATGATATTAAGAACTGTCTGAAACAAAATATTTAAGGAATTCTAGGCAGGGAATGTTTTTTAACTGTTTATGAGGGTATATAAGATAATGTTATTTTTATAATTATTGAGGGTGATTTTTGGAATTATGTTTTCAAGCTGAACAAATGTAAATATCTCTAGTTTTACAGTTAGAAAAATGCAAAGCAGGTCTAACCCTATATAAATCAAGGGTTTTGACCTGCTTTTTGTATTTATTTTGGTTTCGTACTTTTATTCATTTTTAATTCAAAAAAGTGTGTTATATATAATATATGTTTAACATTTATTTGAAGGGAGGAGCTTTATGAAAAAAGAAGATTGTTTGAAATGTTTAAATAAATATAGTGAAATGGTTTTAAAAACTGATGATATTGATTTTGAATTATTTATAAAACATGGAGTAAAGAGAGGGTTAAGAGATCAAAATGGAAATGGGGTTTTAACTGGATTAACTAATATTTCTAAGATTGAATCCTTTCAAATAATTGATGGTCAAAAGCTGCCTGTTGATGGTCGATTATGGTATCGAGGATATGATGTGATTGATCTTGTTAAAGACTTTTCTTTTAAAAGATTTGGTTTTGAAGAAATAGCTTATTTATTGTTATTTGGACAATTACCTAATCATCAGGAATTAACAGAGTTCAAACAATTGTTATCAATATCTAATGAATTACCAACTAATTTTACAAGAGATGTGATCATGAAGGCCCCTAGTCAAGATATTATGAACTCTATGACAAAAAGTGTCTTAACTTTGGCAGCCTATGATGAATATGTTTGCGAACAATCACTTGAAAATGTCTTGAGACAATGTATTAATATGATTGCTGTTTTACCACGTCTTGCAGTTTATGGGTATCATGCGTATAATCATTATGAATTAGGAGACAGTATGTATATTCATCATCCAGGTGAAAATTTGTCAGCAGCAGAAAATATTTTAATGATGTTAAGACCGGATAAACAGTATACACAATTAGAGGCTCAGGTTTTAGATGTTGCTTTAGTCTTGCATATGGAACATGGTGGTGGAAATAACTCAACCTTCACAACTAGAGTTGTAACTTCAGCAGGTAGTGATACGTATTCTGTTTTTGCAGCTGCCTTGTCATCGTTAAAAGGACCTAAACATGGTGGTGCTAATATAAAAGTTATGGAAATGATTCAGAATATTAAGGATAATGTTCATGATTTAAAAGATGAAGATGAAGTTAGAGAATATTTAGGTAAAATATTAGATAAAGAGGTTTTTGACCATCAAGGTCTAATTTATGGTATGGGACATGCAGTTTATTCGTTATCAGATCCTCGGGCTCAGGTTTTTAAAGGTTTTGTTAGTCGCCTTGCAAAAGAGAAACATCTTGATGATGATTATGCTTTATATACATTGATCGAAAAGTTAGCTCCTCAAGTAATTGCCCAAAAACGGCATATTTATAAAGGAGTTAGTGCTAATGTTGATTTTTATAGTGGATTTGTTTATAGCATGTTAGGAATTCCTATTGAGCTTTATACTCCTATTTTTGCAATTGCAAGAATTGTTGGATGGTCAGCTCATCGTATTGAAGAATTGATTAATGTTGATAAGATTATTCGTCCAGCATACAAGAGTATTATGGAAGAAAAGGAATTTATTCCTATGGATGAAAGGCAATGATGTTAAGGGATTGTTGAATGATCCAGCTGGATAAATTGATAAAATTAATTTGGAATATATGTAAGAGATAATATTGATAATAAATCCTCCTTTTTTGGGGAGGATTTTGTATTTATCAGTTATTTGATTATAAATTCAGGAAGAGACATATATCCTGGTGCTATTTCATATTGATTGAAAACAACAACGACCTGGTTATTTTTGTTAATATAGAAAGCTTGATTAGGTGTGATTTCTAGATTTTCTATAGCTTCATCAAAATATGATAGATTAGGATATTTCTCTTTGTTTGCAGCAGTTTGTTGTTTAACAGCGTTTAAAATAATATTTTGATAATTTTTACCTAAAAAATGTTCTATTTGATATACTTCACCAGTTATTAGGTCGATAGTAAAAAATTTCTTTTGTAAATAACTATCAGCCATACTTTGGGTAAAGTCAATAGAAAAAGATATTATTTTATCATCGCTGTAGTAATTTTGATAAGTAATATCAACAATGACTTTGTGTTTTGAATTTGGATTTTCATCATGCTTTTTTGACTCATTTAAAAAGTTATCAATTGTTTGATTAATTAAAGAGTTGATCTTATTTTTAACTTTTTCATCTTTTACATTGATAACATGGGGGATTTTAGCAGTGATAATAGTTCCTGTAGTTTCAAGATGTTCTTCTTTCAATAATGCTAAAGCAGCATTATTAGTAATTGCATGAACATTATTGATACATAAAATACTGATAATAAAAATAAAAAGCAATAAGTATTTCTTCATCATATCTCCTATTTCAAACTGATAAATATTAATAGCAAAGCTATCATTATAGTTTTTACCAATGTTTTTTCTTCATACAAAATCTTATAATATTTTTAAAATTTTGGAAAACTATGATATATAATAATTTTTATAGTAAATATATTAATGTTAATAAAACTTTTAGAGGATAATAACTAATGATTTTTTTAAGTATATAATAAAATTTATTGACTTAAAGTAAGCTTTATCATGTATGCTGTAAACAAAGGGGGAATTTGATGTATCGATATATAGGTCTAATTGCGATTATTCCAGGAGTTATTTATTTTACATTTTTTATTAATCGTTTTATACGTTCGATTTTAAATATTCATACTAATCGATTTTATATTGGTATAGTAGCTTTAATTGTCATAATATTTTCTATTCCTGCGATGAATACACTTGAATTATATAGTGTGATTTATTATCATTTATTAGTTATTACACTTTTTTTAGAGCTGTTAAATATTGGATTAAAAAGATTTAATATTTTTCGAGTTACCTTTATGACAGGAATATTGGGAATATTAGTAACCGTGTTGTTTTTAGGATATGGGTATTATAATATTAAACATGTTGTTGCTACTAGTTATGATTTATCAAGTGACAAGATTGATGATTTAAAGATTATTGAAATTGCTGATTTACATATGTCAACTTCTTTAACAGTTTTACAGTTACAAAAATATTGTGATGAAATGAGTGAGTTAAATGCTGATTTAGTGGTTTTGACAGGTGACATATTTGATGAAAACACACCTTTAGATGATATGATCAATGCTAGTAAAGTTTTATCAACGATAAAAAACAAATTGGGTATATATTATATTTATGGTAATCATGATAATGGTTCTCATGCTTTTGCTGATGTGCCATTTGGACCAGACGAAATTAAAGAAAACTTAGAAAAAAATGGGATCGTTGTATTGGAAGATGAAGTGATAAGTTTGGATAAAATTAATATAATTGGACGTAAAGATGCGAGTTTTTGGGGAGATAATCCACGTCTGTCAACATCAGAATTATTAGCCATGATTCCAAAAAATAAACAGGATAATTATACACTTTTGCTAGATCATCAGCCTTTGGATCTGGCTCAAAATGCAGCTTTGGGCATTGATTTACAGTTATCTGGTCATACTCACGGAGGACAATTATTTCCGATGGGAGTAGTTCAGTCGCTTATTAGTGATACTTTGATTCTAGGTCAAAGAGATATTGATGGTTTTACAGCGATTACTTCTTCAGGAATGGCAGGATGGCGTTATCCAATTAAAACTGGAGCACCTAGTGAGTACGTAATTGTTAATATTAAATAAAACATCCAAAAGGATGTTTTATTTAGATAATATTTCAATTCCTGTTTCAGTTACTAGAAGTGTATGTTCCCATTGGGCAGAAAGACTGCCATCATCAGTGTAAACGGTCCATTCATCGTCAGCATCAACAAAGACATCCTCATTACCAAGATTTAACATTGGTTCAATTGTAAAAACCATGCCAGGAACAACAATTACAGTTGGTTCATTTGGCTCAAAGTGAAATACATATGGATCTTCGTGGATGGCTAACCCTACACCATGACCACAAAACTCTTTAACTACACTATATCCATTAGATATTGCAAAAGTCTCAATAGCTTTTCCAATATCACCAATACTGCTTTGATAAGGAACAATAGATTTTATTCCTAATTCTAAAGCTTTTTTAGTGTCTTCAACTAATTTTTTTGCTTTATTAGATACTTTACCAATCATGAACATTCTAGATGCATCAGCGTAATATCCATCAACCATAGTTGTAGCATCGACATTGACGATATCACCTTCTTGTAAAAATTCATTTTCACATGGAATGCCATGACAAACAACATCATTGATGGATACACAAATATGTTTAGGGTAACCACAATATTGATAATCTGCACACACTGCACCATGTTTTGCAGTGTATTCTTTTGCCATAATGTCTATTTCTTCTGTTGTTATTCCAGCTTTAATATTTTTTTCAATATAATCTAATAATCCCGAATTAACAAGTGCTGCTTTTTTTATACCTTCTATTTGTTTATCATTTTTTATCATTTTATGAGTAGGAATTTTTTTTCCTTGTTGCTTTAACTGCTCTAACTTGTCATCTAATCGTAGATGACATTTTTTGTATTTTTTTTGACTGCCACACCAGCAGGGATCGTTTCTGTTTAGTTTCATATTTAACCTTCTTTCTTAACTTAGTATAGCACTATATTTAAAGATTTAAAACTATTTATTAGCTGTTGCTAACTTGATTAGTTCCTCCTTTTGTTTTCTGGTTAGCTGTTTAATGGCATATTCACGTTTTAAAGCTAAACTTTTTGTCTCTAATGTTTCTAAATACATAAGTGTTACGGGACGACGGGATTTAGTATATTTGGCCCCATTACCATTATTATGATCTTTAATTCTTTTTTCTATATTAGTTGTCCAGCCTGTATAATAAGTATTATCAGCACATTTAATGATATAAACATAATTTTTCATGTTTATATTATAACAATAATTGTGTTTTTAGGATGACATATTTATTATTTTAGTTTATGATTATGGACAAAGAGGTGTTAGTGTGGTTGATTTTAATAATTTAATAGATTTACAGATTGAAATCTTTTTTTTGATGATTGTGGGATATATTTTAAGAAAAGTAAATATTATATCTAGTGATAATCGTAAAAGTTTAACGGATTTGGTTATTTATGTTATTTTACCTGCAAATATTATATATTCATTTATGATTGAAATGAATGGGGAAATTCTTAGAAGTGGACTGACTGTTTTGGTTGTTTCAATTGTAATTCAATTGGGATGTTCTTTTTTAGGGAAATATTTGTTTATTAAAGCTTTACCTAGACAACAAAGTGTTTTACGATATGGAACGATTTGTTCTAATGCAGGATTTATGGGATCTCCCCTGATTCAAGGATTGTATGGATTAAATGGGCTGCTTTTTGCTTCAATTTATCTCATTCCTCAAAGAATTGTAATGTGGTCAGGTGGAGTTGCTTGTTTTACAAGTGCAAAAGGAAAAGATGTGATAAGAAAGGTAATTAGTCATCCTTGCATTATTGCAGTATTTATTGGATTGATTATCATGATAAGTCAGATACAGTTACCTAATTGTTTAGATATTTCAATTAAAGCATTAAGTAATTGTAATATGGCATTATCAATGATAGTTATTGGGGGTATTTTAGCTGAAATTAGGATTAAAGAAGTAATTAATAAATTAACGGTTTATTATAGTTTTATTAGGTTGATTCTAATTCCATTATTAGTTCTTTTGGGATGTGCTGTAGCAAATTTACCGCCATTAGTTGTTGCTGTATCAACGGTGTTAGCTGGAATGCCGGCAGGCAGTACAACTGCTATACTAGCAGAAAAATATGATAGTGATTCAAAATTAGCAGTGGCGATAGTTTTTTTATCAACAGCTTTATCATTAGTTACGATTCCGCTTTTATGTATTATTATTAATGTAGTAGTTTAGATATGTTGTATAAGTTTATTTATTAGAAAAATTAATATTTGTGTGAAATTTAAATGAATAGATTCAAAATAAGTGGCGCTAAGATATGAAGAATGTTTTTAGCGTTTTCTTTTTATTGGATATTTATAGGTTAAATGATAAAATAATTTTAAGGGGATGTAATATAATGAAATGCGATAATTGTGGTAATAGTTTTAAAAATAGTATAGTTTGTCCATTATGTGGACATCGTCAAGGAAAAATTGATCGCTGCAGTGTTTGTGGAACTGTGGTTCATTATGGTCAAGGTAATTGTTCTAACTGTGGAAATCCTACAAAGTATTTAAAAAAAGAAGATATAAACAAAAAGTATTATATAGCAAATAAACAAGATTATTCAAAGCATAGTACTGCAACACATGTCTATCAGACTCAGGAAATGTATGATTATAAAGAAAGTAATAATGATATAAAAAAGCGCTTTGAAGAGGCTAGAAATAAATTGGCTGGTTACAAAATAAAACCGGTTAAGTCTAATCTGGCTGTACAGAAAAAGAATTTAATAGCAATGATAATAACTATAATAGTAATATTAGGGTCAATATTTATTAATCTGTTTGTTGAAGATAAGTTAGATGTTGAGATGGTAGAATTAGATTCGATGGTGGTTTCTGGTGATAATAGTGATTTAATGATGGCTGGTAATTTTCAACAGGGGGGATTTACTTATTTAAATAATGATGATCTTTATTTAGGTTGTAATTATTATTTAGATAAAAGAGATCGTTCTTTATCTAAGATAGGTGATATTGATTTTAATACAAATGGATTTGAAAGGTATATTTATGTAGAAGATAATTATATTTATTACAGTGATTATGGGATATATAAACGTTACGATGTCAATAGTGAAGAAATAGTTGATCTGTTTAAAGGGGAAAATATCTTGCCAATTAAAAATCATCGATTTCTGTATATTTATGAAACAGGATTGTATTTATATGAAAATGGAGTAAATAGATTAGTAGATAGCCATGATATTTATAATTTTGCATTTGATTTTAAAACAGAACTTATTTATTTTGAACAAAGTGGTATCGTCAGAGCTATAGATTTAAATGGGATATTTAAAGGTGAGTATGAGTTTTATGTGACAAATGTTTTATATGTAAATGATGGGATTATCTATTATAATGATATTGAGGGAATTAAGAGTTTTGATACTAGAGAAAATTATTTTAGAACATATGTAGAAGAAAGTGATATTTATAATTTTATTGTTACAGATAAGGGAATTATTTATTCTGATAACGAAAATGATTTATATTATTATTATTTTGATGATGAATCATATTTAATAGATGAGGATGTTTTTGAATTTAATGTAGCTGGAGATAAAGTGATTTATAATAGTGAAACCAGCTGGTATGTTAGCGATGGATATGATGCTGTCAGTGAACTTTTAGAGTAGACTTAGTTTAAACAATTAAGTTTACTTTTTTTTAATAGGGTAATATGATAGAATATGAGTATTAAAAAGTAGGTGAAGAAATGGAAGAAATTAAAAGATGTAAAAAATGTGGAGCACGTTTATTAGAACATGAAAATTGTTGTCCAGTATGTAATATGATACAGGATATTGATGATGACCATGGTATCGTTAATGCTTATGATGAAGATATAGAAAATTTAATATCTGAAAATACTGAAAAGAAAAATTATTGGAAAAATCCAATTATATGGACGATATCTATTGTTCTGGTTATTGTCAGTACCATTATTAACGGATATTTGAATGATAATCCAATTAAATTAATGGATTCTAATGAAGTAAATAAAGATGAATATATAGATAGTACTTTGACAATTAATGGTAAAACAAGTCAATTTGCACAAGCAACTAATAATAATATGCTGGCAATAAGTTATGCGAACCAGGATAAAACATATATTGTAATGAACCGGGAATTGTTTGTATATGATAAAACGTTGAGTAATCGGGAACTTGTTTTCAATCAAAATTTAACTACTTTTAGTGAAGATGATAAGTATTATTATTATCTTGATGAAAAAAATAATTATCTTCAAGTAGAAAAAGAAAGTAAAAAGGAAAATATATTATTAACAGATGTATATTATGTTCAAAATTTGGGTGAAAAAATATATTATCAAAAGGACAGTGATAATGAATCTATTTATTGTTTTGATTTAATGAAAAATGAAGATAAAAAGATAAATGATGAAGTTTCATATAGTCTAATTGTTGATGAAAAAAAAGAGAGAATTTTTTATATAAATAAGAATGAAGAATTGATTACGATTGCACTTGATGGTAGTGATCGCAGGGCATTAGCTAGTAATACTAATATTTATACTTATGATGGTAAGTATTTGTATTATATAAATGATAAAGGTTTAATTAGATGTGATTTAAATGGTGAACATAGTGATATTTATGAAAATGATAATTTAAAATTAGTTAATATCGTTGATGATCATTTGATTGTTCATGATGGTAATATTATTTACACAATGACACTTGAGGGTAAAAGCGTTAAAAAGCTTTATACAATTGAAACGATGGGAAAATTAACTTTTGAGGTGGTTGGAGATAAGCTTTTAGTTTTAACTTCAGCTTATCAAGAAGGAAATATTGGCTATGAAATAATTGGTTTAGATGGGAAAAGACATTTATTAGAAAGTAATGATACACCAGAAATAATAGGTGAAGAAATCTAGGGTGAGATAATGAAGATAAAAGAAATAATAGCAGCCACAAATGGTATATTGTTAAGTGGTGACGAGAATTTAGAGATTACTGGTTTCAGTCAGGATAGTCGAAAAGTTAGTGATGGAATGATGTATATTCCCATAATTGGAGAACGTTTTGACGGCCATGATTTTATTGAAAATGCTTTTGAAAATGGTGCCAGTGCGATAATCAGTGATCGGATTATAGATGATAGAAGTGATAAAGTAATTATTAAAGTAGAGGATACTTTAAAGGCTTTACAGGATATGGCTCGTTATCTAAGAAAAAATCGAAACGTTAAAGTAGTTGGAATTACTGGTAGTGTAGGTAAAACAAGTACTAGAGATATGGTTTATAGTGTTATTAAGCAACAATATAAAACTTTAAAAACAGAAGGAAATTATAATAATAATATCGGTTTACCATTAACGATTTTACGACTTAAAGATGAAGAAGTTATGGTTTTGGAAATGGGAATGAATCATTTAAAGGAAATGGAAGAATTGTCAATGATTGCTTTACCGGATATAAGTGCTATAACTAATATTGGTACAGCTCATATTGGAGAGTTAGGCAGCAGGGAAAATATTTTAAAAGCAAAATTAGAAATAACAGCTGGAATGAAAGATGGAAGTATTTTAGTTGTTAATAATGATAATGATCTACTATCAACTATTGTTTTAGATAATTTGGAACTTATCAAAGTGGCAATTGATAATATTGGGGATTATAAAGCTAAAAATGTTATTTTAAAGGATGATGGCAGCAGTTTTGAATTAATTTATTTAGGAAAACAATATAAAGTAGAAGTTCCAGTACCAGGCAATCATTTTATTTTGAATGCTTTGATTGCTATTGCAATAGGAACCAGACTGAATATTAGTATCGGTAAGTGTATTCAGGGGATTAAAGAGTTTGAACTAACAAAGAAGAGAATGGATGTAATTGAATTAAGAAATAACATTACTTTAATTGATGGAACATATAATGCTAGTGAAGATTCAATGAAATCGAGTTTAGATGTCCTGGCTGCTTATTCAAGAAGAAAAATAGCTGTTTTAGCAGATATGTTAGAGCTGGGTGAATTTAGTGAGCTGCTGCATCGAAATGTTGGAAAACATGCTGCTATCAAAAATATTGATTTGCTTATAGTGGTAGGCAATGAAGCTAAGTATATTGCATCAGGTGCAAAAGAAGCAGGAATGAATAACATTTATTATTGTAAAGATAACAAAGAAGTGATAAATTATTTAGGAAATAATTTGTGTAGTAATGACGTTGTTTTGTTGAAGGGATCAAATGGAATGAATCTTAAGGATGTTGTTGCTCAAATAAAGGAGAAATTTTCATGAAGCAAAAATTATTAGTTTTATGTGGGGGGCAGTCTAGTGAGCATATTATTTCTAGGATGTCATGTACCTCAGTTTTAAACAATCTTAATAAAGAAAAGTATAATCTTACATTAGTGGGAATAGATTTGGATGGAAACTGGTATTATTTAGATACTAATCAAAATGATTTAGTAAGTGATACATGGTTAGAAAATAGTGTGTTAGTTGATGATGTATATAGTCTGTTAAAAAATCAAGATGTGGCTTTTCCTGTATTGCATGGATTATATGGAGAAGATGGAACGATTCAGGGTTTATTTGAATTGGCGGGATTATCATATGTGGGATGTCGTGTACTTGGTTCTAGTGTATCAATGGATAAGGTCTATACTAAAAAGATTTTAGATACAGCAGGAATTCCTCAGGTAAAATCGGTTTATGTAAAGAAACGATATGATGATAAATTAGTTGTAGTTACTGATCAGCTTGATGAAATTTATGATGTTGAAGAATATATTGATGAACAATTAGGAATGCCTTGTTTTATAAAAGCTAGTCGTTCTGGGTCAAGTGTAGGATGTTATCGTTGTGATAGCAAAGAAGAGTTAATTGATAAATTAAATGAAGCTGCAAAATATGATCGACATGTTGTTGTTGAACAATGTATAGATTGTATTGAATTGGAAACTGCTGTTTTAGGTAATGATGATGTAATTGTGTCTAGAGTGGGTCAAATTATGCCTCATGGAGAATTTTATACATTTGAATCTAAATATGAAGATGAAGAAAGTAAGACCTGTATTCCTGCATTAGTTGATCAAGATATCCAGGAAAAGATTCGATCTTATGCAATCAAGGCTTTTAAAGCAGTTGATGGGCATGGGTTAAGCCGGGTTGATTTCTTTTTAGATAAAAATACAAATAAGGTTTATCTAAATGAAATTAATACAATGCCAGGATTTACTAAAATTTCAATGTATCCACAATTGATGGCTGATTTTGGAATTAGTTATAGTGAGTTATTAGATCGTTTAATTAAATTAGCAGTTGAGAAATAAGTTTTTAAAATATTTTAATTATAAAATAAAAGGAGCAATAAATTACGGTATTGTCACTTATAAGCTATACCGTTTTTTATGTTAAAAAACCACATATAAGTGGTTTTAGTAAAAATATTTTATTTAAATTGGGAATCAATTACATTATTAAAACTGTTAATAACAAAGTCCTTAGTTAAACCTTTTGTATAACGATTATGACTTTTTTCTAGCTTTTCGTCATATAGATCTAGAGGAACTAATTTAAAGTTTCTAATATCTTTGTCGTAGTAATTAATAATTGGAATACAGTTTACTTTTCTAATTATCGTCTGATGATCATTTTTTTCAAATTCTGCTTGTAGAATCATTGATACATTATATGCATTAGCAAATTCATTAGAAGCTCGTGAAACTTGATTATCGCTAGAAATAAATGAACCTAGTGAATATACTACTAGTGTTTTATAATTGTTATTTTCTAGCCACTCGATTGGCTGAATGCAATGTGAGTGATGGCCAATAATTATATCGACTCCTAATTCATTTAAATAATTAGCTAGTTCCTTTTGCTCATCGTTGATTATGTAGGTAAACTCATTGCCCCAATGAACACTGACAACTACAATATCGCTAATTTGTTTAGCTTGTTCAACCTCTTTTTTAATAGCTTCTTTGTGGATATCATCTAACTTCATAGTATCAAGATTGCGATAATATCCTATTAAATCTTGATTTAGATAATCTAATTTATTAGTTTTATAAGTATATCCAAGAAAACTAAAAGAAATATTATTAATTTTTTTTGTTTTAATCTGTTGGCGATCTTCAATAGAAGAATAGACACCAGTAGTTAAAATATTATGATCGTTAAAAAAATTAATTGTGTTATTACGCCCTTCAACTCCAGCATCATTGGCATGGTTATTAGCGAGATTGACAGCATCAACACCCATATCAATAACCTGTTGACCGATTTGGACAGGGGCATTAAAACTATAGCCGCTACCAGAAATACCTAGTTCACTGCCACCAATAGGAACCTCCATATTAGCAAGAGTTAAATCATCATTTAAAAAATAGGGTCTTACTAAATCGTAATAACTTTTATCTTCATAGTTTGAACCAATCCAGTCATAATATGGCTTCTCATATAATAAATCGCCAATAAAAGATGCTTTGACAATATATTTGTTTTCTTTGTTTGGAGATTTAGTCAAAGAATTATTAGGTGGTTTTCTGTTGGTGTAATAATATAGCCCATAACTGACAGTTGAAATTAATATAATCCATAAAATTATTTTAAAAGATTTTTTTAATTTTTTCATTTATATCACCATTTATATTTTACCATATTAAGATATTAAAAAATCTTAATAAAATAAAAATTTTGCTAACATTTATCAATTGATTTACAATTTTATTAAAATTAAATTATTTCTTAAGACACCTATGTATTAGCGTTTCTGATTTAGAAAAATAATGTCAAGGACTTGAAAATATTGATAATCAAATTATTAAAATTGTTACATTTTATTAAAAATGAATACAAAAAGTCCAATATATAATTATATTGAGGATATATATAAATTAGAGATAGAAAATAAATATTAGTATTTAATAGGGTATTAAACTGATAATTAATTATTTTTAAAATTTATGAAAAAAGGTTGACTTCGACAAAATAACGGGCTATCATATTCAGTAACATAACTTAAATACTTTGATAGGAACTAGTAGATAAATTTATCAAGCGTAGAGAAGTTCTGGCTGGTGAAAAGGACTATTGGTGGTTTATTGAACTCATCCTTGAGTGGAGCGCTGAATCAAGTAGGTGGCTACGGAATGCAACCGTTATCTAGCAGGAGTATGAACTATATAATAGCGTACTTAGTGAGATTGATATCGTGAGGTATTAATAAATTGAGGTGGAACCACGGGGTTACTATACCTTCGTCCTCAAAGTGACAGAAGTCATTTTGAGCGCGAGGGTTTTTTTATAAGTATTTAAAATAAATGAGGAGGAAAAATAAAATGATGAATTATCAAAAGTATAAGAGATTTGAACCAATCGACTTTAAAGAACGTACTTGGCCTGATAAACAAATTGAAAAAGCACCAGCATGGGTTTCAGTTGACTTACGCGATGGGAATCAAGCGTTAATTACACCAATGAAAATAGAAGAAAAAGTGGAAATGTTTCAACTCTTAGTTGATATGGGGTTTAAAGAAATAGAAGTTGGTTTTCCTTCTTCTAGTCAAATAGAATATGATTTTTTAAGAATTTTAATTGATGAAAATTTAATTCCTGAAGATGTAACAGTGCAGGTTTTAACACAAGCAAGGGAGCATTTGATCAGAAAAACTTTTGAATCGCTAAAAGGTTTAAAAAAGGCAATTGTGCATGTTTATAATTCTACTTCAATATTACAAAGAGATGTCGTATTTAATAAAGGAAAAGAAGAAATTAAGCAAATTGCAATTGACGGAGTTAAATTAGTTAAAGATTTAAGTAAAGAATTTGATGGGGAAGTAATTCTTGAATATTCACCAGAAAGTTTTACTGGAACAGAATTAGATTATGCTTTAGAAGTCTGTGAAGCTGTAATGGATGAATGGGGAGCGTCAAAAGATAAGAAAGTAATTATCAATTTGCCATCAACAGTAGAAATGTCAACACCAAATGTTTATGCTGATCAAATAGAATGGATGGCAACACACTTTAAAGATCGTGAACGTGTAATTCTTTCATTGCATACTCACAATGATCGTGGATGTGGTGTTGCTGCAACAGAACTTGGAATTATGGCAGGAGCTGACCGTGTTGAAGGAACTATTTTTGGAAATGGTGAAAGAACCGGGAATGTTGATATTATTAATGTTGCTTTGAATATGTTTACTCAAGGAGTTGATCCAAAGCTTGAAGTTAGTAATATCAATAATATTAAACATGTATATGAAAAAGTTACAAAGATGGAAGTTCCACCACGTCATCCTTATGTTGGAAAACTGGTCTTTACAGCTTTTTCTGGCAGTCATCAAGACGCCATTAATAAAGGAATGCATGCAATGCATGAAAAAAACGATGGTATTTGGGAAGTGCCTTATTTACCAATTGATCCTAGCGATGTTGGTCGTCAATATGAGCCAATTGTACGAATCAATTCACAATCAGGTAAAGGCGGTGTTGCCTATGTAATGGAAAGTATGTACGGATTCCATTTACCAAAAGGATTACAAGTAGATTTTGCAAAAATAATTCAAGATATAAGTGAAGAAGAAGGAGAAGTTTCTCCAGAAAGAGTTTATGATACATTTATTGAAGAATATGTTGATAATGAGGACCCTTATCGCTTTATTAAACAGAAGCTTGTAGATATAAGTGAAGATGATAATGAACATGAAAGAAAAGCAGAAATTACAATTGAAGCACATGGTGAAGTTGTAACTTTAACAGGGTATGGTAATGGACCTATCGATGCTGTAAAAAATGCTTTGAATTCACTTCCAGAATTACATTCGCATTTATTAGATTACAGTGAGCATGCTTTAACTTCAGGATCAAGTTCAAAGGCAGCAGCTTATGTTTATTTAAGAGCTAAGGGAAGTGCTTGCCAAGAATATGGTGTAGGTATTCATCCAAATATTACAACTGCAACAATTAAAGCTATTGTATCAGGAATGAATCGTTTATCTAAAGCAATGAAATAAGAAGAAAGGAGCTTATAACATGAATCGTTTAGTATTATCGTTATTAGTGGAAAATAATCCAGGTGTTTTAAGTAGGGTTGCTGGCTTATTTAGCCGCCGAGGATATGGGATTGATAGTTTAAGTGTTGGTAGAACAAATATTCCTAATGTTTCTAGGATGACTGTTGTAGCGGTTGGTGATGAAC
The DNA here is from genome assembly GCA_021770925.1 of Erysipelotrichaceae bacterium. GTDB lineage: Bacteria > Bacillota_I > Bacilli_A > Erysipelotrichales > Coprobacillaceae > Thomasclavelia. The sequence goes on from JAETPY010000012.1 coordinate 29,897, forward strand.
TGATTTTAAATCAAATTGAAAAGCAGTTAGGAAAGTTAGTTGAGGTTATTGAAATTTTTCCTTTGGAACCAGATAAATCAGTTTATCGAGAATTAGTTTTAATCAAGGTTGAAGCTGATGAAAAGCAACGTTCTTCAATAGTTTCTATTGCTGATATTTTTAGGGCACGGATTATTGATGTTGCACCAGCATCATTAGTTATCGAAGCAACAGGAGATCAACCAAAAATTGATGGGTTGCTTGCGATGTTGGAAGGGTTCAATGTTGTCGAGCTTGTTAGAACCGGGTTATCTGGTATTAAACGCGGGCTTGATGAAATTGATATAAAAAGTCATAACAATAAATAAATAGGGGGTTAGGAAAAATGGCTAAAATTTTTTATGAATCAGATTGTGACTTATCTTTATTAGATGGTAAAACAGTTGCTGTAATTGGATATGGGTCACAAGGACATGCACACGCATTAAATATGAAAGAATCTGGAGTAAATGTAATTATTGGTTTATATGAAGGTTCTAAATCTTGGGCTAAAGCAGAAGCTCAGGGATTTGAAGTTTATACTTCTGCAGAAGCGGCTAAAAAGGCTGATATCATTATGATTTTAATTAATGATGAGCTTCAAGCTAAATTGTATAAAGAATCTATTGAACCAAACTTAGAAGAAGGAAACATGTTAATGTTTGCTCATGGTTTCAATATTCATTTTGGACAAATTGTTCCACCTAAAAATGTTGATGTAACTATGGTTGCACCAAAAGGGCCAGGACATACAGTACGTAGTGAATACCAGGCTGGAAAAGGAGTTCCTTGTTTAGTTGCAGTTGAACAAGATGCCACAGGTCGTGCTCAGGATATTGCATTAGCATATGCCTTAGCTATTGGTGGAGCAAGAGCTGGTGTTCTTGAAACTGATTTTAGAACTGAAACAGAAACTGACTTATTTGGGGAACAAGCTGTCTTATGTGGCGGTGTTTGTGCTTTAATGCAGGCAGGTTTTGAAACTTTAGTTGAGGCTGGATATGATCCAAGAAATGCATACTTTGAATGTATTCATGAAATGAAATTGATTGTTGATTTAATTTATCAAAGTGGATTTGCAGGAATGAGATATTCAATTTCAAACACAGCAGAATATGGAGATTACATTACTGGGCCAAAGATTATTACAGAAGATACTAAAAAAGCAATGAAACAAGTATTAAAAGATATTCAAGATGGTACTTTTGCTAAAGATTTCTTATTAGATATGTCTCAAGCTGGAGGTCAAGCTCATTTTAAGGCAATGAGAAAATTAGCAGCTGAACATCAATCTGAAAAAGTTGGAGAAGATGTAAGGAAATTATATAGCTGGTCTGATGAAGACAAACTAATTAACAATTAATCAACACACACTTTTGTGTGTTGTAACTAAGGAGTAATTTTACTCCTTAATTACAACCTACAAAGGTCAAGATAAGGGGGATTATAATCATGGCAATGACTATGACACAAAAAATATTAGCAAAACATGCAGGATTAGATGAAGTCGTAGCAGGACAACTAATTGAAGCAAAACTTGATGTTGTAATGGCTAACGATATTACTGGACCAATGGCGTTACCGATTTTTTATCAAATGGCAGATGAGGTCTTTGATAAAGATAAAGTTGTTTTAGTACCAGATCATTTTACTCCAAATAAAGATATTAAATCAGCTGAAAACTCTAAAGCAATTTTAGATTTTTCAAATAATCAATGTTTAACTCATCATATGGAACAAGGTAAATGCGGAGTTGAACATGCGATTTTACCAGAAAAGGGAATTGTTGTTGCAGGAGAGTGTATTATTGGAGCTGATTCACATACATGTACTTATGGGGCTCTAGGAGCTTTTTCTACAGGAGTGGGAACCACTGATATTGCAACAGGTATGGCAACTGGTAAACTTTGGTTTAAAGTGCCTAGTGCTCTTAAGTTTGTTTTAACAGGTAAACCAAGTCAATATGTTAGTGGTAAAGATATTATTTTAGATATTATTACTCGTATAGGGGTTGATGGAGCCCGTTATAAAAGTATGGAATTTGCTGGTGAAGGAATTCAATACCTAACAATGGATGATCGTTTTACTATTTGTAATATGGCAATTGAGGCTGGAGCTAAAAATGGTATTTTCCCAGTTGATGCTTTAACAATTGACTATATGAAAAAACACTCTACTAAAGAATATACGATTTATGAAGCTGACGAAGATGCTGTATATGATGAAGTAATTGAAATTAATTTAAGTGAAGTTAGGCCAACTGTGGCTTTTCCGCATCTTCCAGGTAATGGACATACAATTGATGAAATTGAAACAATGGATAAGATTATGATTAATCAAGTGGTGATTGGCTCTTGTACAAATGGTCGGTTATCTGATTTGCGCAAAGCAGCTGCTATTCTTAAAGGAAAACAAGTAGCTAAAAATGTTCGGGTAATGGTTGTACCTGCAACGCAAAAAATCTTTGTTCAATGTATCCAGGAAGGTTTAGCAGAAATTTTTGTTGAAGCTGGATGTGCTTTTAATACACCAAGCTGTGGACCTTGTATGGGAGGTCATATGGGGGTTATGGCTAAAGGTGAAAAATGTGTTTCAACGACTAATCGTAATTTTGTTGGCCGGATGGGGGACACAGAAGCTTTAATCTATTTAGCTTCTCCAGAAGTAGCAGCAGCTAGTGCTATTGCTGGATATATCGCAAATCCTGAAAAAGTAGGTGAAGAATAATGAAAATATATAAATATGGTGATAACGTAGATACAGATGTAATTATTCCAGCTCGCTATTTAAATTCATTCGATGCTAAAGAGTTAGCTAGTCATGCGATGGTGGACATTGATCCTGATTTTGCTAAAACAGTTGAAGACGGTGATATTATTGTTGCTGGAAAAAACTTTGGCTGTGGTTCTTCAAGAGAACATGCACCGCTATGCTTAAAGACAGCTGGAACTAAGTGTGTAATTGCTGAAAGTTTTGCTCGTATCTTTTATCGTAATTCAATTAATATTGGTTTTCCAATCATGGAATGTCCTGAAGCAGCAGCAGGAATTGATAAAGGCGATGAAGTAACTGTTGATTTTTCAACAGGAGTAATCACAAACGTTACTAAAGGAGAAACTTATCAAAGTCAGCCATTTCCTGAATTCTTACAAAAGATGATTGAATTAGATGGTTTGGTCAACTATGTTAATAGCAAAAAGGGGTAAGAATGATGGAAAAAAATATAGCAGTAATAAAAGGTGACGGAATCGGGCCAGAAATTGTAACTGAAGCGATAAAGGTTTTAGATGCTGTCGCTGATAAATATAACCATAAATTTAACTATACACAAATCTTGATGGGTGGGGCATCAATTGATGTACATGGTGTGCCATTAACTGATGAGGCATTAGAAATCGCTAAAAATAGTGACGGTGTTTTACTAGGATCAATTGGTGGGGATACAACTACTTCACCTTGGTATAAATTAGAACCTGGTCTTCGTCCTGAAGCAGGATTATTAAAGATTCGTAAAGAATTGGGATTATTTGCAAATTTAAGACCAGCAGTTTTATATGATGAATTAAAAGGAGCCTGCCCATTAAAAGAAGAACTAACTGAAGGTGGTTTTGACATGATGATCATGCGTGAACTTACAGGTGGTTTATATTTTGGAAAGCGTTCAACTAAAGAAGAAAATGGTGAATTAGTTGCTCGTGATGCGATGAGTTATAGTGAAACAGAAATTAAAAGAATTGCAAAACGAGCGTTTGATATTGCAATGAAGCGTAATAAAAAAGTTACTAGTGTTGATAAAGCAAATGTTATCGATACATCGAGATTATGGCGCAAAGTTGTAAGTGAAGTGGCTAAAGATTATCCTGAAGTTACTTTAGAACATATGTTAGTGGATAACTGTGCAATGCAGTTAGTTAAAGATCCAAAGCAGTTTGATGTTATTTTAACCGAAAATATGTTTGGTGATATTTTAAGTGATGAAGCAAGTATGGTAACAGGATCAATTGGAATGTTATCTAGTGCTTCATTACGTGAAGACAAATTTGGAATGTATGAGCCAAGTCATGGCAGTGCGCCAGATATTGCAGGAAAGGATATTGCTAATCCGATTGCAACAGTTTTATCAGCAGCGATGATGCTTCGTTATTCATTTGATTTAGATCAAGAGGCTAAAGATATAGAAGAAGCAATTAAAAAAGTATTAAAACAAGGATATCGTACAGCCGATATCATGTCAGAAAATAAAATAATAGTAGGAACTAAAGAAATGGGTGACTTAATAGTTGCTAATTTATAAAGATAAAAGGGGGAAATAAGATGCGTAGTGATAATGTAAAAAGTGGAACTGAAAGAGCACCACATCGATCATTATTTAATGCTTTAGGATATACAGATGAGGAATTAGAACGTCCATTAATTGGGGTTGTAAATTCATATAATGAAATTGTTCCAGGACATATGAATCTAGATAAGATTGCTGAGGCTGTAAAAAAAGGGATTTATTTAGCTGGTGGGGTACCAATCGAGGTACCAGCCATTGCTGTTTGTGATGGAATTGCGATGAATCATACAGGGATGAAATATTCATTAGTTACTCGAGAATTAATTGCTGATAGTACAGAAGCACTAGCTACAGCTCATCAGTTTGATGGTTTAGTTATGATTCCTAATTGTGATAAAAATGTACCTGGTTTATTAATGGCAGCTGCTCGTTTAAATATTCCAACTGTTTTCGTATCAGGGGGACCAATGTTAGCAGGACGCAAAGTAGACGGAAATAAAACATGCCTATCTTCATTGTTTGAAGCTGTGGGACAGTTTAATGCTGGTACGATTACTGAAGAAAAACTTCATGAAATTGAACAAAAAGCCTGTCCAACTTGTGGATCATGTTCAGGGATGTATACAGCTAATTCAATGAACTGCTTAACAGAAGTTTTAGGAATGGGGCTTAAAGGAAATGGAACTATCCCAGCTGTATATAGTGAACGAATCAGACTTGCTAAACATGCTGGAATGCAGATCATGGAATGTATTAAAAAGAATATTAGACCACGTGATATTATGAATGAAAAAGCTTTCCATAATGCTTTAACTATTGATATGGCACTTGGCTGTTCAACAAATTCGATGCTTCATTTACCAGCCATTGCTCATGAAGCAGGAGTTGTATTAAATTTAGAAATAGCTAATGAAATTAGCAAAAAAACACCAAACTTATGTCATTTAGCTCCTGCTGGAGATACTTTTATGGAAGATTTAAATGATGCTGGTGGTGTATATGCAGTAATGAATGAAATTAATAAACTTGGGCTATTGTATACAGATATTATGACTGTAACTGGTAAAACAGTTGGTGAAAATATCAAAGGCTGTGTTAACTTAAATCCAGAAATTATTCGTCCTGTTGAAAAACCATATGCACCATATGGTGGAATTGCAGTTTTAAAGGGGAATTTAGCACCTAATGGGGCTGTAGTAAAACAGTCAGCAGTAGCTAAAGAGATGATGGTTCATAGCGGACCAGCACGTGTTTTTGATAGTGAAGATGACGCAATTGCAGCAATTAGAGCAGGTAAGATAGTTAAAGGTGATGTTGTTGTAATTCGTTATGAAGGACCAAAGGGTGGACCGGGAATGCGAGAAATGTTATCACCAACGAGTGAGATTGCAGGAATGGGCTTAGATAAAGATGTTGCTTTGATTACTGATGGTCGTTTCTCTGGAGCGACAAGAGGAGCTTCAATTGGACATGTTTCACCAGAAGCGGCGGCTGGAGGACCAATTGCTTTAGTTGAAGAAGGCGATATTATCAACATTAATATTTTAGAACATTCTATGAATGTGGAAGTAAGTGAAGAAGAATTAGCTAAACGTAAGGCAAAATGGCAGCCAAGAGAGCCAAGAATTACGACTGGATATTTGGTAAGATATGCCTCAATGGTAACTTCTGCTGATCGTGGAGCAATTCTTGAAGCTAAAGAAGAGAAATTATAAGGAGGGAATTGCTATGAAGTTAACGGGTTCAGAAATTGTGGCAGAGTGTTTAATTGAACAAGGTGTAGACACGGTATTTGGTTATCCTGGGGGAACAATTTTGAATATTTATGATGCATTGTATAAGTATCAAGATAAGATCCATCATATTTTAACATCCCATGAACAAGGGGCAGCTCATGCAGCTGATGGGTATGCTAGAGCAACAGGAAAAGTTGGTGTATGTATGGCTACTTCAGGGCCAGGAGCTACTAATTTAGTTACGGGGATTGCTACAGCATATATGGATTCAACACCGCTTGTGGCAATTACTGCTAACGTAGCTGTATCTTTGTTAGGTCGTGATAGTTTCCAGGAGATTGATATTGCTGGGGTAACTATGCCAATTACTAAACATAATTTTATTGTTAAAGATATTAACGATTTAGCTTCAACAATTCGTAAAGCTTTTCAAATTGCCAAAGAAGGGCGTCCTGGACCAGTACTAGTTGATATTACAAAAGATGTAACTGCTGCTACAATTGATTTTGAATCATGCACACCTGAAGTAATTGAACCACGAAAATATACTTATGGCAGTGTTGATTTAGATGAGGCGGTTAAAATGATTGAAGCTAGCGAAAAGCCCTTTATTTTTGTTGGTGGTGGAGTAATTGCTAGTGATGCATCTAATGAATTAAAAGAATTCGCAGAAAAAATTGATGCCCCAGTCACTGATTCATTAATGGGTAAAGGTGCTTATGATAATACTCGTCCACGATATACAGGAATGATAGGGATGCATGGCACTAAGGCTTCTAATTTTGGAGTTAGTAGATGTGATTTGTTGATTGTTATTGGAGCACGTTTTTCTGATCGTGTCACAGGTGATACGAAACGATTTGCTAAAGATGCTAAAATCATTCATATTGATGTTGATGCGGCTGAAATTAATAAAAATATAATTGTTGATTTAGGGATTGTTGGGGATGCTAAGAGTGTTTTAGCAGAGTTGAATGCAAAACTTACAAGACAGAATCATCCTCATTGGCTAAAAGAAATTCGTGATTTAAAAGAACAATATCCATTAGAATACAATAGTGAAGGGTTAACTGGGCCGTATGTTATTGAACAAATTGATTATTTAACAAATGGTGAAGCAATCATTTGTACTGATGTTGGACAGCATCAAATGTGGGCCGCTCAATATTATCGCTATAAACGTCCTCGCCAGTTTATTTCATCTGGTGGGGCTGGAACAATGGGATTTGGTTTAGGTGCTGCTATGGGAGCTAAACTAGGTAATCCTCATCAAACAGTTTTCAATATTGCAGGCGATGGCTGTTTTAGAATGAATATGAATGAATTAGCAACTTTAAGTCGTTATAATATTCCAGTAATTCAAGTAGTTATTAATAACCAGGTATTAGGAATGGTTCGTCAATGGCAAACACTATTCTATGGACAGCGTTATTCAAATACGATTTTAACTGATAAAGTTGATTTTTGTAAGGTTGCTGAAGGTTTAGGGTGTAAAGCTATCAAAGTTACAACTAAAGAGGAGGTTGTTCCAGCGATTAAGGAAGCGTTAGAACATGATGGACCTGTTGTGATTGAATGTATAATTGATAAAGATGATAAGGTATTTCCAATGGTTGCTCCAGGAGGACCAATTGCTGAAGCATTTGATGCAACTGATTTAAAAAATAAATAATATACTAAAGCTATAGACTATGGTTTATAGCTTTTTTTAACCATTGAATCCTTAAATTGAACCGTTGGATCAATAAATATCATAATAATAAATAATTGATGTATAATAAAGATAAGAAGAATACCATTATAATTTTCCAATAATAGTTAAGTAAAATATGTAGAGAAGGTGAAAATATGCGAAAGGTAATTATATATATAATATTATTTGATGTTGCAGTTTTTCTTTCATATGTATATCTTTATATTGCTAATTTTTTCTATTATATGGTACCAGAGGTAATGTTTCTTTGTTTGTTTGTGTTTATATATATAGTTTTAATTTTTCCGATTATTCTTTTGATTTTAAAAAAGATTAAAGAAATTTTGACTGAAAAAATATAGTTAATAAACTCGTTTCGTTGAACATAAATATAATATTTTTGAGGCAATTGTAGTATCTGTGGGTGAAAAAGTTATAAAAACTAAAAATCTAGCCTTTATTTAAAGTATAAATCAATAAACTATTGCAAATAGAAAAACATATGGTAAATTTTCAAGTAACCAAACCAGAAGTGATTACCGTATGGCATAAAAAAATACTAAAATCTATTCTAAATGTAAAATATATCAAGTTATTAAATATTACTTTTGATTGTTGATATTTTTTCTCTTCATTTCTATGCACAACCTCCGAAAGGAAAAATACATCACTGACCTGTTTATAGTAAAAAATGTCCTGACTATGATTTTACTTTTTATAAACGCAAATCGAGTGCTTTAGATTGGGGCGCGTGTCGAGTATAAATTTTTGTGGTATGAATTGTGTCTATTGTAAAGAACATGGTGTCCATACACAGCAAGTTTTTTGGCATATCATTATCACTCGAACTTTACAAAAGAATTTGACCAACAAACTGCTTATTTGGCTTTATACTTGAATAAGTCGAAATTATCAAAGTTCATGCATATAAATTTGAGAACTGTCGGAGAGATCGTTATACGAACAAGAAATAGAATTGAATCAAATCCATCAATTCGTTTTGATAATTTAAAATGCATGAAACTAGTTACTGTAAAGGGCATAAATACGTAACAGTAGTTACTAATCACAATATAAATCAAGTGATATGGGTTGGTAATGATATTGGAACAATTCTTCATATTATTAATAAAAGGGTGGTTAAAATCAATAGAATTAGTTTTTGCAGATAGAGTAAAATGGATTCCATAGACAGAGAGATGTATTGAGGGAGGCATGTTGTTTCTTGGATGATAGAAGCAATAGATACATTACACAAAGAGATATGACATACAACAAACAAAGAAATGGTATTATAACCAAAAATGGAATGAGAATGAGGAAGATATAAAAAAGTGGGCAGGGATGAAAAGTAGTAGCAGCAAAAAATATGAAAAAGGATATAAATACAGCTTAGACGAAAAACGAGAAAATCTAATTGAATATCAACGATCATGCTTAGATGAAATAAAAGAAATCTATCCTACGTTATTTTGAGGGTATCAGTTGAGAGAAGGATTGCGTTTAGTATTTCAAAGTAGAGTAGATAAAGTAGAGGAAGAATTGAAGGGATGGTTGTCATGGGCAAGTAGGAGTAAGTTAAGCAGAAAAATCAGAAGACGTAAAGAAGATATCATAGCAACTGTTAAATATGGGTTATCAAATGCGAGAATAGAATCTATGAACGATAAGATAAAGGTTCTGATACTAAAATCCTATGTATTTAGGAATACCCAGAACCTCATAGATATGCTAATGATTGTGTGTTTCGGTTTATGTTATTAAATCCACTTAGCTTGTGAGACTAGATGAAGTTTACCCACATTTATTGCAGAAGAGCTATATTTTTTAATAATTTATGAGGTTTGATAAGCGGTGTTTGAAGTAATTATATGACTTGTTAATAAAAGGGGGAGGATAATTTGAATAAAAATAGGTAAAGAAAATTATTTAAAAGAACATGATTTTTTTCTTAAAATAGATAATAATTTTGGGGATTTTAGTTAATTTTTGAGAACTTGTTATATTTATATGGCATGGGTTTATTGGAGTTATGCTTCCAATTATAGGATCAGCATACTTGGAGGAAAATGGATTTACAGTTACTGTGAGCTTCGAAAAAATATAAGATAAAAGTTGAAGAAATAGTGTATTATTTATAATTATGATTAGCTTGTGATTACAAGTAGAAAGGAATATGAGGTTAATATGAAAAGAAAATTATTAGGATTTATAACATGTATATGTTTATCGTTGAGTTTATGTACTGGTACTATAACAAATGTTGAAGCAGGGGCAGGTTTATCATTTGCAAAAACTGCATTATGGTATATTTTAAAAAAGGCATCAACTGCTTATTATTCTAGAAGTCCAAGTATTGAAGTTGGAGACAATTATGTTAGTTCAAGTACAGGCTCTATCTATTTTAATCAAGGAGATACAGGGGCAGCAGCCAAAGTTTCAGTAAGCCTTCCTTGGTCTAGAATGGCTGTTGATGTTCATGTTACAAGTGATGCTTTAAATTGGTTGGATAAAATATCCATTATTCTTACTACGCCTGATGGAAAGAAGGATGTTATTAATAAATCTATAGGTCGTGGGCAATTAGCAAGTTATGATTCTGCAAGTCCATATGGTACATATCAATTAAGATTTGTTGAAAATGATGCAAGTAAATGGACGTGTTACTATACATTATATGATTTTAACTATGTTCCAAAATCTGGTGTAAAAAAAGCAGTGACTTCTGAAGGGAATATGGTTAAATATATTGTTACAAAAGATAATTCAAAAATTTATACTATAAGATCTAACTACCAAAGTAACATTCTTAAATCTTTTAATGATAATGATAAAAACAAAGTGCTTAATATTACTGAGCTATCAGGCCAATTTTTTGATGAGAGAGCTCAAACATATGTAAATGATTTAAAAGATTATGATATAGGAGATATGATATATTTTCAAGATATAATCAAAACAATAAAATATAACGAGAGTGATAATAGTACCAGTTTTATTTTCAGTAATAAAGACTATTCTACTGAGTGGAAATTTAATGGTGATTTAACAAATCTATATCATGATAATGGTACAATTAGATTAAAATTTAAAGTGGTTGAAGAATATTCATCTAATGGTTATATTTTTGAAAATATAGATTATATATATAATGGAATTAATTTAGAGAGTGGATATCCTAACATAAATGACTACTTGTGGTAAGGCAATAGTATAATTATAATATAGGAACTGTATTTAAAAAGGTTAATAGCAATCTCCCTTAAAATAAACTTGTTACTGAAAAAGGGGTAACCAAATAATTTAGGGGGAAAGCCAAATTATTTGGTGGTCCAATTTAGGGGGCTTAAAAAAAGTCCGTTGAAATTTAGGGGGCAACCTAAAAAATGCATAACTAATTTTGAAGGAACAACTTAATTTTGAGAGTTGTTCCTTTTGTCTTGTCCAGATACTTTTTTAT
>JAETPY010000013.1 GCA_021770925.1 Erysipelotrichaceae bacterium
CTTTTTCTTTTTGGAGGTGAAATATATGTTAAAATATACTCATAAAAGAATAAAATCTCGTGTTTTGCTTTTTTAAAACTGCAAAACACCCGTGATGATATCAATGATTATCGCAATTATTGCACTTTTTCAAGTGCGAAACTTGAGTACTTTTATATATTAATTTTGGACTTGTAAAATTAATTTATTTGTCTGTTTAATATTAAATGATTTAAGAGTATAATTAAATTGTATTTTTCAAAATGATGAAATGTTCTTTTATCATAAATTATTTTTGATTAATTAGAGTAAATAAAATGGAGTAGAAAAATGAAAAAAAGTAAAAGATTAAAGCAGTTTACAGTTTGTGTATTAAGTATGGTGATTAGCATTAGCACATTATCTTGTAAAGCAATGTGGGCAAAAAATGATGAATTAGTTTCAGATTTTAACAAATATACATCAGGAGATTATATGTTTGAAAAATTTTCTCATGCTGATAAGCCAAGACAGTCACCTGATGGAATCGTAGATTATATTGGTAATGGTGAGGTAAAAGCAAATGTACCAGGTCAAAGTGAGAATGATTTATATGGAGATCGTGGTCAAAGTTATTCTTGGTCAGCTGTTACTTATGGTGATTATGTTTATGTGGGTACATGCTATGCTGCAATGGGAAATACTTTGAAATTAATGGATAGTGTATTGGGTGATAAATTTGACGTTGATATCATGCGAGCAACTTTAAATACAATATTCAATGGTACCTTTTTCTATGGACAAGAGGATGGCGTAGATTCAGGTGGGATTCTAGTAAAGGTCAACATTAATACGGGAAAAACTGAGCTGTTGATGTCTAAAAATACAACGGGGCAATCACCATTGTTTAGAAATGCTGTTAAGTATAATGATAAGTTATATTTTTGTGGCAGCGTAAATTCAAGTGGAATAGGTCTGCCTAGCATCTATGAAGTTGATCCAGAAACAGATCGAATTCAAGAGGTTTATACAGGTTTAACTTTAGAAGAGTATGCCCAGGCCTATAAAGAAGGTATTTGTACAGGAATTCGTGGTATGACTGTTTATAACGATCAGTTAGTTGTCAGCTGTGTTGGACTAGAAGGGCCTTATATCATGATTACATCAAATCCTTCTGATCGCAGTTCTTTTAAAGTAATAGCAAGTAAAGATGATTTATTTAATTATCCAGCTTATCATTATGAAGATAGTATTTATGGTGGATCTATTTGGGAAATTGCTTCTTATAATGGAAGTCTTTATGTTGCAATGTGTACAGGAACTCCAGATAATAAACCTGACGAACATACAATGCAGTCTTTTGCCATTGTACGTGGTGATGAAAATTTTGATGGTACATGGCAATGGACAAGTGTGATTGGTGATAAAGAAAAAGATGGTGCTAAATATACTTTTGGTATTGATCCTGAAAGAACACGTGCTGGTGCATGTAATATGGTAATTTATAATGATTATCTTTACATTGGCGAATATGAAGATATTGAAATAGCTTTAGAAGATGTCTTATTTAATACTAATGTTGAGTTTTTAGCAAAGAATCTAGAACAGTCAGTTAATCTTTATCGCATGGATAAAAATGAAAATATTGAACTTGTCGTTGGAGATGTAACAAAGATGTTTCCTGATGGTGGAATGTCTGGTACTGGTTCTGGTTTTGGATGCCATGAAAATCAATATATTTGGCAATCTATTGTATATGAAGGGAAACTTTATTTAGGAACTTTTGATAGCAGCAGTTTATTGGAACCGATTGGCCAGTTTACTAATGGTGATTTGATTAATCGTGAACCAGAAGAATGGGAAACACAAATTACTTATATTAAAGTTCTTTTAGAATTATTAGCCCAAAAAAATGATATTAGATCTGATTATAAATGTGTTAGAGAATCTAATATACAAGAAAATGCATATGCTATGGTTGAAGGGGCTGTTGATCTAGCAAATCAGCGTTATGGAACACTGGCTAGTGATATATATAGTAAAAAGAATAAATCTAGTCAAAAGAACATTTCTTTAACAAATGAACAAAAAGATCAATTAGTTAATGATATTCTTGAGGGAACTATTATTCCAGGTTCATTAGGAATAAAAACAGCCGAAGAATTTGTATCATTAAATGAAAAATTAACATCTTGTTACGATTATTTAAATGAAAAAGGTAGTGAAGAGTTTGTAGATTTATATGAAGAAATATATCATATTTATAAAAATAGTGAAGAAAAAATACCAGATGGACTTAAAGAATTATATGGTAAATTATTGAATTTGTTAACAATAGATAATCTCAGAGCTTTTAGTAAATGTTTAAAATATCTTGCAGCAGCTACAAGAGGATTTGATATGTATGTAACTAGTGATGGTATTAATTTTGAAACTATTACTACAGACGGTTTTAATGATCCTTATAATCATGGTTTAAGAGTTTTTGCAGCATCTGATGATTGGATGGTTATAGGAACAGCAAACCCATTTTATGGTACTCAATTATGGAGAATGAGAGGTTGTAAAACAGCTTTAGGCAAGCTGATCAAAGAGGTTGAAAAGTATGTAGAAGAAAACTATACAGCAGATTCATGGGTTGCATTTAAAAATGCTTTAGATGAAGCTAAAAATATTATGAATAATGGAAATGCTCTAGAAAGTGATGTTAAAGCTGCTGAGAATAATTTAACAAATGTAACTGAACAATTGGTATTATCAATGTCCGTTAATAAAACAGCATTACAAATAGCTGTAAATACTGCTAATACATTAAAAGAACAAGGAGCATTAGATAAGGTGGTTCCTGTAGTAGTAACTGAATTTAATGAGGCATTAGCTGAGGCTGATAAAACAGCATTAAATGCATTGATTGAAGAAGCTGAAAAATATCAAGAAGATAACTATACTACAGATTCATGGGCACAATTTAAAGAAGCTTTAGATGCGGCAAAAGATGTAGCAGCTGATGATAATGCTTTAGAAGCAGATGTAGTAGAAGCGTTAAATAATTTAAAAGATGCAATGGCAAACTTAGTCTTGAGAGCTGATAAAACAAGATTACAGACATTATATGACACAGTAAATGGATTAGATAAGAGTCTATATACAGAAACAAGTGCAGCTGGATTAACAGATCCAATGACAAATGCCCAAGCTGTATTAGCAAACGTAGAAGCAACACAGGAAGAAGTAGACAGTGCATATGAAGCATTAATAAATGCATACTTAGACTTAAGATTGATTCCAAATAAGGATCTATTACAGGAATTAATCAATAAAGTAAATGGATTAAGTGAAGCAAATTACAGAATGAAGCATTAGATAATGCAGTAGCTGTATTAAATGATCCAGAAGCAAGTCAGGCAGAAGTAGACAATGCAAAAGATGTTTTAACAAAAGGATTGGCAGGATTGGTAGAAAAATCAAGTAATCCAGCAATAGGTAGTAATGTAAATACTGTAAAACCAGGAGATAAAACAAGTATTAAAACAGGTGATGATAGTTTAATTGGTGTATTTGCAGGACTTGGATTGTTAAGTATGGCAACTGTTCTAGTAAGCTATAGAAGAAAAGAAGATTAATAGTACGTTTAGATATTTTCTTCTAAAAAATAATTAAATGTATAAGGTGTCAAGCAAAAAAGCTTGACACCTTAAAAATGTTATGTTAAAGTGTACAGGTAAATTAATTAGGAGGAAATATAAATGGCAGTAAAATTAAGATTAATCAGAATGGGTGCTAAGAAAGCTCCTTTCTATAGAATTGTAGCAGCAGATTCAAGAGCTCCAAGAGATGGACGTTTTATTGAATTATTAGGAACTTACAATCCTTGTACTAACCCTGCACAAGTTACAATTAAAGAAGAAGAAGTATTAAAATGGTTAAACAATGGTGCACAACCATCTGATACAGTTAAAAACTTATTATCTAAACAAGGAATTATGAAAAAGTTTGCTGATTCAAAATTAGGTAAATAATATGGATTATGCTAAGATTCTCAAAGATATCGCAATTGAATTAGTTGAAGACAAAGAGCATTTAGAGGTTCGTGAATTACCTTCATTAGACGAAAATGTCGTTGTTTTACATGTATATTCTGCGAAAAATGATATTGCCAGATTAATTGGTCGTAGAGGAATGATGGCTAATTCAATTAGACAATTAATGTCAGTAGCTGGTCGAAAGACTAATAAGAAACTAGATATTAAGTTTGAATCGTATGAATAATGATAGATGTGCCTAGCACATCTATTTTTTTGGAGGAAAAATGGATAAGATAAAGGTTGGTAAAATTGTAGGGAAACATGGTTTAAAAGGTGAATTGAAAATAAGATCAAATAGTGATTTTAGTGAAGAAAGATTTAAAAAAGGAAATTCGCTTTTTATCCATTATCAAGGCGATGATCTAGAATTTGTAATTGCTTCATCTAGAATGCACAAAGGTAATTATTTAGTAGCTTTTAAAGATAATCAGGATATAAATTTAGTTGAAAAATATGTTGGTTCATTTGTTTATGGTTTTAAAGATAAGAAATTGTTGAATGAGAATGAATATTTTTATGATGACTTAATCGGTTTACAGGTTGAAAGTATAGATGGTAAATTGATTGGAAAAGTCACTTCTATTTATGATAATAATCGTCACGATATTTTAAATATTAACTATAATGGTAAAAATGTAGCTATTCCATATGTTGATGCTTTTATTAAAGATGTTGATTTAGATAATGGGATAATTACAGTACAATTGATTAAGGGGTTAATTGATGAAGATTGATATTTTAACTTTGTTTCCAGAAATGTTTACAGGTTTTTTAAACACGTCAATTATTAAAAGGGCAATTGATAAAGAACTTGTTGAAGTTAAATTACATGATTTTAGAGAGTTTTCTAGAGATAAGCATAAGCATGTAGATGACTATCCTTATGGTGGGGGACAAGGAATGGTATTGATGTGCGAGCCAATTATAGAATGTTTAAAAACAATTTGTAATGATAAAAGTATTGTAATTCTAATGTCACCACAAGGTCTAACGTTGAATCATGGATTAGCTGTTGATTTATCTCATCAAGAACATCTGGTTATTATTTGTGGACATTATGAAGGCTTTGATGAAAGAATTAGAAATTATGTTGATATGGAGTTATCAATTGGTGATTATGTTTTAACTGGTGGAGAGCTTGGCAGTATGGTTGTTAGTGATGCTGTTATTAGATTACTTGAAGGTACAATTAAAGAAGATAGTCATCAGGATGATTCCTTTAGTCATGGACTCTTAGAATATCCCCAATATACTAGACCCCAATGTTATGATGGTAATGAAGTACCTGCAGTTTTATTAAGCGGACACCACGAAAATATTCGTAAATGGCGTAAATATCAGGCACTTAAAAAAACTTATTTAAAAAGACCTGATTTATTACAATCATATCAGTTTGATGAAGAAAGTATAGATATGATGAAAAAAATTAAAGAAAATGATTGATTTTTATAATGTATTTCTTTATAATGAAAAAGTCGTGAGACTGCAGATGTTCCGCTGGTTAATCGAATGAACATTCAAGACAAATTTTGAAAAGGAGAAGAAGAATGAATTTACAATTAGTAGAACAAATTACTAAAAAGCAATTAAGAAATGATATTCCTCAATTTAAAGCTGGGGATACTTTAAAAGTATTCGTAAAAATTAAAGAAGGGGATAAATTCCGTGTTCAGTTATTTGAAGGGGTTTGTATTGCAAGAAAAGGTAGCGGTATTTCTGAAACATTTACAGTAAGAAAAATTTCATATCAAGTAGGTGTTGAAAGAACTTTCCCAGTTCATACTCCAATTATTGATCATATAGAAGTAGTTAAAGTTGGTAAAGTACGTCGTGCTAAACTTCACTATTTACGTGGATTATCTGGTAAAGCAGCTAGAATTAAAGAAGTTAGAAAATAAGAAATGGTTAGCCATTTCTTTTTTTATTAAAAGAGTGATATTTATATCGTTATGATATATAAATAAAAATTGTTTACAAACATATGAAAAATAGATATTATTTTAATAGTAAAAATATTAAATGATGGTTAAAAGTGGAATTTTTGGAACTAACATTTCTTTTTTTTCTAATCTTTTGTATAATAGACCTATCGCAGGAGGCTTTTAAATGACAAAGAAAAAAGAAGTAATTAAGTTTTCAATTGAAATGATAGCAGTTGTAGCAGTGACAGCGATCATCTTTTCTAAAATTGTAATCCCTGTAAAAGTAGATGGGGAAAGTATGTATCCTACATTACATGATAAAGATACCGCAATAGTGAACGCTTTGTATTTAGGTAAAAATGATATAAAACGTTTTGATATTGTTGTTTTGAAATGTGAAAAGTTGGATAAAGATATTATTAAAAGAGTAATCGGTTTACCAGGTGATACGATTGTTTTTAGTGATGACAAATTGTATATAAATGGTTCGTATTATGCAGAAGAATATTTGGATAAAGATTATATTAAAGAGGCAAAGGAAAGATATAATACTGATTTATTTACAAATGATTTTGAAATAACATTAAATGATGATGAAATTTTTGTTTTAGGTGATAATCGTTTGCGCTCTGCAGATTCAAGAACATTAGGAACTTTTAAATATAGCGATATTATTGGTAAAAAGGGATTGATTGTTTATCCTTTTAGTAATATAAAATTTATTGATTAAAGGAGGTAGTGTATGTCAAAACAAATTCAATGGTTTCCTGGACATATGGCTAAAGCTCGACGTGAAATTAGTGAAAAAATGAAATTGATTGACATAGTCATTGAATTGGTGGATGCTAGAGCACCATTTTCATCAAAAAATCCAATGTTTAATCAAGTGTGTAATAATAAACCAAGATTGATTGTTATGACAAAAAAGGATTTAGCAGATGAGAAAATCACTGACAAATGGATCAAATATTTTAAAACAAAAAATACTTATGCAATATGTGTGAACCTAAAAAATTTTAATGAATATCAGTTGGTAATAGATGTTTGTAAAGATATTTTAAAGGAAAAGATGGTCCGTGAAGCTAAACGTGGTCTTAAACCCCGACCAATGCGGGCAATTGTCTTAGGAATTCCAAATGTTGGTAAATCAACTTTTATTAATTGTTTAGCTAAGCGAAAGGCTGCAGTTACTGGAAATCGTCCTGGAGTAACAAAAGCTCAACAAATTATTAAAGTTGATAAAGATTTTGAATTATTTGATACACCTGGTGTTTTATGGCCACGATTTGATGATATTAATATTGCTCGTAATATTGCCTTGATTGGTTCAATTAAACAGGATATTTTACCTTTAGATGAATTATTTATTTATGCTGTTAAATATTTAGAAACAGCTTATCCACAAAGGGTTCGTAAGCGTTATAATATTGAGATAGATTTTGATTGTGATTGGGTTGAAAAGGTATATGATGATATTGCTCAAAATCGTAAAATCAAACCAGTACGCGGGTATACTGATTATGATCGAGTAATGGAAGTTTTTTTTAATGATATATTTGATGGCAGTATGGGAAAAATCACATGGGAGAAGCCCGATGAAGCGTTATGAGTATGAAAATAAATATTATCAGCTGGGGTACGATTATATTATTGGTTTAGACGAGGCAGGTCGAGGACCGATGGCTGGAGAATTGGTTGTAGCAGGTGTTATTTTCCCAAAGGGTTTTTACGATGAAAAAATTAATGATTCAAAACAGCTTTCTGAAAAAAAACGTGAAGAATTATATAACTTGATTATTGATAATGCACTTGCTTATGATATTGAAATTATTAGTGTTGAAGATGTTGATAATTTAAATGTATATCAAGCTAGTAAACAGGGAATGGAAAAATGTATCGAAAATCTAAAGTGTGAAAAAATGTTTGCATTAAGTGATGCAATGCCCTTGAATTATACTGATCATGAAGCTATTATTAAAGGTGATGCTAAAAGTATTTCAATTGGTGCTGCTAGTATTTTAGCTAAGGTTACAAGAGATCGATTAATGAAAGAATATGCTAAAATTTATCCAGAATATGGTTTTGATAAACATAAGGGGTATGTTACAAAGAAGCATAAAGAGGCGATAGAAAAATATGGCATTTGTCCAATTCATCGCAGATCTTTTGCTCCAGTACAAAGAATTTTAAATAAACAGATGTCATTTGATTTATAAAATGACATTTTTTGTTGTAGTAATAATTGTTTTTTTGGAGTAAAAGATAATGAGGTGATAAATTTATGGAAGAAATTTTATTATATTTTTCGTTAAAATATGAAGGTGATTTTGATAAAATATATCAAGCTTTAGAATGCAAAGAAAAAATTGATGAAATTTTAAAAGAAACATTATTTAAGAGTTTAAAATCAAAGTATACAACCATAATATCAAAAGACTATCCTGATAGTTTAAAGGAAATCAATTGTCCACCCTTTGTTTTATACTATTATGGGAATTTAGAACTAGTTAAAAACAAATGTATTGGTGTTGTTGGCATGCGCCATCCAACAGACTATGGTATTGAAGTAACAAGAATGATGGTCAATAAGTTAGTAAAAGAAAATTATACAATTGTAAGCGGATTAGCTTTAGGAATTGATGCTGTAGCCCATAAAAGTGCTATAAATAATTTGGGTAAAACAATTGCAGTACTAGGAAGCGGAATCGATTATTGTTATCCTTTAAAAAATAAGTCAGTTTATGAAATTATGAAGCAAAATCAATTGATTATTAGTGAATATCCGGGAAATTTGATACCTAAGAAAATTAATTTTCCACGTAGAAATCGCATAATTTCAGGACTTAGTGAATCTATATTAGTAACTGAAGCAAATCAGCGCAGTGGAACGATGATTACAGTAGGACATGCTTTAGAACAAGGCAAAGATATATATTGTATTCCGGGCAGAATTGATGATCCTCTAGGGTGTAATCATTTGATTCAGCAGGGAGCAAAATTAGTTATTGATATTGTTGATATTATTGATGATTAAATATTTTTTGAAATTTTAGTTGACAAAAGGTAAAAAAACACTAATAATTGTGTTATTCGCGTGGAGGAAATGAAATGAGCAAAAAAATAGTTATTGTTGAGTCGCCATCAAAATCCAAAACAATTGAAAAGTATTTAGGAAGTGATTATTTAGTTACTTCTTCAAAAGGGCATGTTAGGGATTTGGCTACTTCAGGAAAAGATGGATTGGGTGTAGATGTGGAAAACAATTTTACACCTAAGTATGTGATAAACAAGGATAAAAAAGATGTTGTTAAAGAGTTAAAACAATTAGTCAAAGAGTCTGATGATATTTATTTAGCAACCGACCCTGACCGTGAAGGGGAAGCAATTTCTTGGCATTTAGCGCAAGTTTTAAATGTAGATATGAATAAAGAAAATCGGGTTGTTTTTAATGAGGTAACTAAAGATGCTGTTGTTGATGCTTTAAATCATCCTCGTAAGATTGATCAAAATTTAGTAAAGTCTCAAGAAACTAGAAGAGTTTTAGATCGAATTATTGGATTTAAGTTATCTAAACTGTTACAAAAAAAGATTAAATCTAAAAGTGCTGGTCGTGTTCAATCAGTTGCATTACGTTTGATTGTTGAAAAGGAACGAGAAATTGAAGCATTTGTTCCACAAGAGTATTGGAAAATTAAAGCAGAATTTGAAAAAGATCAGATTGAATTTACTGGTGAATTAACAAAGTACAATAATAAGAAATTAGAAATTAAAAATGGTGAAGAAGCAAAAAACATTTATGAATCTTTAAATAAAGAATTTGAAATAGCGAGTGTTAAAAAGACGACTAAAAAAAGAGAGTCAAAACCACCATTTATAACATCCACTTTACAACAGGAGGCTTCTTCTAAGTTAGGCTTCAAAGCCCGAAGAACGATGTCAATTGCCCAAAAATTATATGAAGGGATAGCTTTAGAAGATGAGACAGTTGGTTTAATTACGTATATGCGTACAGATTCTACTCGTTTATCAGATTCTTTTGTAAATAGTGCGTATGAATATATTAGTGAAAAATATGGTAAAGATTATGTTGGAAAAGTTAAAGTTAGTAAAAAGACGGAAAATGTTCAAGATGCCCATGAAGGAATTCGACCAACTAGTGCTTTAAGAACGCCAGAAAGTGTAAAAAAATTCTTAAAACCAGAAGAGTATAAATTATATGCTTTGATCTATGCTAGGGCAATGGCTTCATTAATGGCACCAGCTAAATTTGATGCAACATCAGCATCTTTAATGAATAATGGATATGAATTTAGAGCTAGTGGATCAGTAATTAAATTTGATGGTTATTTAAGAATTTATGGTGATTATGAAAAACAAAATAATGAATTATTACCAGAATTAAAAGAAAAAGAAATGTTGGAAAGTAAAAAGATTGAAAAAACACAGCATTTCACTAAACCGCCCGCTCGATATAGTGAAGCAAAATTAATAAAAGAGATGGAAGAATTAGGAATCGGACGTCCTAGTACTTATGCAATGATTATTGATACGATTCAAACTAGAGGTTATGTTGAATTAATAGATAAGGCTTTTAAACCTACTGAATCAGGAGTTTTAACGAGTGACCGTTTAACCCAATACTTTAATGATATTATAAATGTTGAATATACTGCTAAGATGGAACACGAATTAGATGAAATTGCTGAAGGTGAAGATGATTACGTAAGTGCTTTACAAAGTTTTATGGATATTTTTCAACCCTTATTAGATGATGCATATGATAAAATGGAAGTAATTGCACCAAGGAAAACTGGAGAAAAGTGTCCTGAATGCGGACATGATTTAGTTGAACGTAAAGGACGTTATGGGGTATTTGTTGCTTGTGAAAATTATCCAGAGTGTAAGTATGTCAAAAAGGATCCAGTGGAAATAGAATATACAGGTGAAGAGTGTCCTAAATGTGGTGGAAAAATGGTATTCAAAAATGGACGTTTTGGGCGTTTTGAGGCTTGTTCAAATTATCCAGAATGCAAATATATTAAAAACAGTAAGAAAAAAGAACCAGTTATGACTGATGAGATATGTCCAAACTGTGGATCGCCTGTTGTGATTAAACAAGGACGCTGGGGTGAATTTAAAGCTTGTTCAAATTATCCAAAATGTAAAACGATTATTAAGTAGAACATTGGTTCTACTTTTGTTTTCAAATAATAAATGTTAGAATATAGAAGGTGATAAAAATGAAAAAAATAGTAAATGTAATTGGTGCTGGTTTAGCTGGTGTAGAAGCCTGTAATCAGTTAGTAAAACGTGGATATAGAGTTCGTTTATATGAAATGCGTCCCCAAAAAATGACACCTGCTCATCATAGTGGAAATTTTGCAGAATTAGTTTGTTCTAATTCTTTAAGAGCAGATGGAACTGCAAATGCAGTTGGAGTTTTAAAAAAAGAGATGGAAATGATGGACAGTATAATTATCAAGTTTGCCAGAAAGCATCAGGTTCCTGCTGGTGGAGCATTGGCTGTAGATCGTGATAATTTTTCAAAAGATATCACTGACTATCTTAGAAATCATCCTTTAGTTGAAATAATTCATGAAGAAGTTACTGAATTTCCGGATGGATATACAATCATTGCTTCAGGACCATTGACAAGTGATGCCTTGTCTAATGCAATTAAAGCTGAATTAGGAGAAGATTATTTTTATTTTTTTGATGCAGCTGCACCAATCATTAATAAAGATAGTATAAATTTTGGTAAAGCTTATTATAAATCACGATATGATAAAGGAGATAATGAATATATTAATTGTCCGATGAATGAAGAAGAGTTCAATTATTTTTATGAGCAATTAATTAATGCTGAAGTTGTAAAACCTAAAGATTTTGAAGAAAAGTTTTTTGAAGGCTGTATGCCTTTTGAAGAGATGGCACGCCGAGGTAAACAAACGTTATTATTCGGACCAATGAAGCCAGTCGGTTTAAATACACCTGATGGTAAACGTCCATATGCTGTAGTCCAGTTACGACAGGATAATGTACAAGCAAGTTTATATAACATTGTTGGTTTTCAAACTCATTTAACATGGCCAGAACAAAAAAGAATTATTCAAATGATTCCAGGATTAGAAAATGCTAGTTTTGTTCGTTATGGAGTAATGCATCGAAACAGCTTTATTTGTTCGCCAAAGCATCTATTAAATACATATCAATTAAAAGCTGATCCTAATATCTTTATGGCCGGTCAAATCACTGGAGTAGAGGGGTACGTTGAATCAGCTCAAAGTGGAATAATAGCTGGAATTAATATGGTAAGACTAATCGAAAAAAAAGAACCTCTGATTTTTCCTAAAGAAACAGTAATGGGCTCTCTAGCTAATTATATAACTATGGCTTCAAGTGTGGATTTTCAACCAATGAAAGCTAATTTTGGAATTTTACCAGATTTTCCTGCTCGTATTAAAAAGAAAGAACGAAAAACAGCATATGCTGCGCGAGCATTAAAAACAATGAGAGAATTTGTAGACATAAATGGACTTGGATAAATTAATAAATCAGTATCTAGATTATTTAAAATTTCAGCGTAATTATTCAGATAAAACAATTGAATCCTATTGTCGTGAGATAAATCACTTTAAAAGATATTTAAATCAAGAAGCGATTAATAATTATAATGATGTAGATTATTTTATGTTAAGAGGTTATTTAACTAGACTGTATGAAGAAAATCTATCAAAAGTTAGTATTAATCATAAGTTAAGTGCGCTTAGAAGTTTTTTTAATTATCTATTAAAAGAAGAATTGGTTGAAAATAATCCTTTTAAACTGATTGAATCACAAAAAACAGCTAAACGAAATCCAGATTTTTTATTTCCTGAAGAAATTATTGCTTTATTAGACAGTATTGAAACAAAAGACGATTTAGGTATTCGCAATAAAGCAATGTTAGAATTAATGTATGCTTCAGGATTACGCTGTTCAGAAGTTGTGAATTTACAGATTTCGAATATTGATTTAAATCAGATGGTATTATTAATTCATGGTAAAGGCAATAAGGATCGTTATGTTCCTTTTCACGAATATGCTCGTGACTGGTTAGTTAAATATATTGATGAGGCTCGTAATAATTTAATGGTTAAAAATGAAGGACATAATTTTGTTTTTGTAAATAAATTCGGTAATCCTTTAACTAATCGTGGTATCGAAAATATTGTTGATCGAATTACTAAACAGTATGATCCAACAAAAAAAATACATCCTCATACAATCCGACATTCATTTGCAACCCATTTATTAAATGCTGGTGCTGATATTCGTACAGTTCAGGAACTTTTAGGTCATGAAAATCTTGCTACAACCCAAATCTATACCCATATCACAAAAGATCATTTAAAAGAAGTGTATTTACAATCTCATCCTCGTAGTGATGATAAGTAAATAAATTCTTGATTTTTCACATAAAATTAGATAAAATATAGCTGTAAATCAAGTATTCCAAAAGAAAAGGAAGAGGTACTGCTCTTCCTTTTCACTGTTTTACGGGCTATTGCTCTAATTAAATCCGTTTAGATTTAATTAGGTACAAAATTAGAAATAATATTATCAAATATTCCACAATTGGAAACTCTACTATTTTTAATATCAGCCCGCTGGAAAATTTTAAACATATGTTTCCTCCTTCCATTCAAACAGTAGCAGCTCCGTTCTTATATTTTATCACACCTTATATGATTATTTGTCTCAACCTTGTTACGGATTTATCTCACGATTGTTTATTCTAGATATCATCGCTTTTATAAAAATAGGTCTTAATTTATTTATCTATAATAGTGAAGTTTGGTTATATATTCAAAAAATATGCTTGTATGTTATGTTTTTTTGTGATAAAATATCTCAGGTATGAAAAATACACACATTATGAATTCATTTATCTAGTGCCTGATGGTGATAAATGTTCGAAATAATGGAGGAAAAAACAAAAAGGAGGAAGTTACAATGTCAGTAATTTCAATGAAAAAATTATTAGAAGTAGGTGTTCATTTCGGACATCAAACAAAAAGATGGAATCCTAAAATGGCTCCATACATCTTTACAGCAAGAAATGGTATTTACATTATTGATTTACAAAAATCATCTAAGAAAATTGATGATGCTTATAAGGCAATGAATGAAATCGCTGCAAAAGGTGGAAAAGTACTATTTGTAGGTACTAAAAAACAAGCTCAAGAAGCAGTAAAAGAAGAAGCAATTCGTTCAGAAAGTTTCTATGTTAACTCTCGCTGGTTAGGAGGAACTTTAACTAACTTCAAAACAATTCAAAAAAGAATTAGAAGATTAATCGAATTAGAAAAAATGGAAGCTGATGGTACTTTCGATTTATTACCTAAAAAAGAAGTAATCTTGCTAAAAAAAGAAGCTGCTAAGTTAGAAAAGAACTTAGGTGGTATTAAAGAAATGAGAAGATTACCAAATGCTTTATTTGTAGTAGATCCAAAAGCTGAACATAACGCAGTAGCTGAAGCTAGAATCTTAGGAATTCCTGTATTTGGTATCGTTGATACTAACTGTGATCCTGATGAAGTTGATTATGTTATTCCAGCTAATGATGATGCAATCAGAGCTGTTAAATTAATTGTTGCAGCTATGGCTGATGCTATTTGTGAAGCTAAAAATGAACCATTAACTGTAGCATATATTAAAGACGAAGATGACAAAGAAGTATCTATGAATGATGCAATCACTTCAGTTGAAAACAATCAAAGAAGAGCTCCTAGAAATAAAGGTGGAAGACCTAATCCTAGAAGAAACAACGCTCCAAAAGCAACTAAAGAAGAAAAAACAGCTGGAACTGAAAAATAATTTGTAAAATAAGGGAAAGCACAGCTTTTCCTTTTTAAATAAATATATATATAAAAGGAGATAATAAAATGGCAATTAGTGCAAAATTAGTAAAAGAATTACGTGAAAAAACTGGTGCTGGAATGATGGACTGTAAAAAAGCTTTAGAAGCATGTGACGGTGATATTGAAAAATCATTCGACTGGTTAAGAGAAAAAGGAATCGCAAAAGCTGCTAAAAAAGCTGATCGTATTGCAGCTGAAGGTTTAACTGCTTTTGTTGTTGATGGTGATACTGCAGCAATCGTTGAAGTAAACTCAGAAACAGATTTCGTTGCAAAAAATGCAGAATTCCAAGAATTAGTTAAAACTATCGCTGATACTGTTGCTGCTAATAAACCTGCTGATTTAGAAGCTGCTTTAAATACTGAAATTGAAGGTAAAAAATTAGAAACAGTTATAGCTGAAGCAAGTGGTAAAATTGGTGAAAAATTAAGTTTTAGAAGATTCGAAGTATTAACTAAAGAAGATAATGAAGTATTTGGTGCTTATTCACATATGGGTGGAAAAATGACTGCAGTTGTTAAAGTTGCTAATTCTACTGCAGAAAAAGCACGTGATGTTGCTATGCATGTAGCTGCTTCAAATCCTCAATACATTGATAGAACAGCTATTCCTCAAGAAGTATTAGACCATGAATTAGCTGTATTAAAAGCTCAAGCAATGGAAGAAAATGCTCAATCTGCTAAACCTAAACCAGAAAATATTGTTGAAAAAATGGTTCAAGGTAGATTAAATAAAAACTTAAAAGAAATGTGCTTAGTTGATCAAGAGTTTATCAAAAATCCTGATGAAACTGTAGCTAAATTCTTAGGTGAAGGTAAAGTTTTAAATATGGTTAGATTCCAAGTTGGTGAAGGAATGCAAAAAAGAGAAGAAAACTTTGCTGAAGAAGTAGCAGCTCAAATGAAAGGTTAATTTGTAATAACTTTTGATATTAAAAATATAAACCTGCAGTTATTTATCTGTGGGTTTTTTGTATCTAATTTTAAAATGGGTTAAGTTATATTAAAAATAATGATCCTTAAGCGATATGATTAAAATATTAAGCTTTCATACATAGATATGATCTTGACAATTGATGTTCTTTAAGTAAAACTTTAAATTACCAGCATGATATATAAAAAACTAATTTTATGTTTAAGATTATCTTAATAGTTCAAGTATAAATGACTTTTTGAATATAAAAGACATTATTCAATATCGTAGATAAAAATTACTAACAATAAAATTCGTTTTGAATAAATTATATTTTTGATAGTCAATTATAAATTAATAAAGTGAATATAAAAATAATTATTTTTTATGTTATAACTTTTTTATAAGCAATATGAATTTAAATTATATTATTTTTTGTTCTTTTAAATTTTTAAGATTATCTAGATTGGTTTACTAGTGTTAATGCACCTTGACTAAAGAGAGAAAATATGATAAATTTTGTAGAGAAAAAGTAATCATTATTGTTGATAATGGGATGCAAATTTATGCATAGATCTTTTTTAAGAAAATGTAAAAAAGGAGATTAATATGAAGTATAAGCGGGTATTATTGAAATTGAGTGGTGAAGCTTTAGCGGGTGATGATAAAATGGGAATCAATGCTCAAACTGTTGCTGATATTGCACGTCAGATCAAAGATGCTAAAGATGTTGGAGTGGAAATTGCAATAGTATGTGGTGGTGGAAACCTATGGCGTGGTAAAACTGGCGCAGATATGGGAATGGATCGTTCAAGTGCTGATTATATGGGAATGCTGGCAACTGTTATGAATGGTTTAGCAGTTCAAAATGCTTTAGAAGCTATTGATGTTCCAACTAGAGTTCTTTCGGCTATTGAAATGCGCCAAGTAGCCGAACCATATATTAGAAGACGAGCTATTCGCCATTTAGAAAAAGGACGAATTGTTATTTTTGGAGCTGGTACCGGAAGTCCATTTTTTACAACTGATACAACAGCAGCTTTAAGGGCAGCTGAAATCAATGCAGATGTTATATTAATGGCAAAAAATGGTGTTGACGGTGTTTATTCGGCTGATCCTAAACTTGATCCAAATGCAGAGCGTTTTGAAAGCATTTCATATTTTGATGTATTACAAAAAGATTTAAAAATTATGGATCAAACTGCAATTACTTTATGCAAAGATAATAATATTGATTTATGTGTATTTAATATGTCTGAAGATGGAAATATTGCTAAAGCATGCAATGGCGATAAAATAGGAACAATTATTTCAGGAGGAAAATAGAAATGATAAATATGATTTTAGATGATACGAGTGAAAGAATGACTAAAACAATTGATTCTTTTAAACGTGATTTAACAACAGTTAGAACGGGGCGTGCTAATCCAGCAATGCTTGATCGTGTAATGGTCAATTATTACGGATCACCTACACCAGTTAATCAAATTGCTGGAATTTCAGTAGTGGAAGGACGTCAATTAGTGATAAAACCTTATGATAAATCAAGTATTAAAGACATTGAACATGGTATTTATGAAGCTGAATTAGGATTAACACCACAAAATGACGGAGAACTTATTCGAATTATGGTACCTGCTTTAACTGAAGAACGTCGCAAAGAATTTGCTAAACAAGTATGGAAATTTGCAGAAAACGCTAAAGTATCAATTCGTAATATTCGTCGTGATAGTAATGATGAAATCAAAAAAGTTGATGGTAGTGAAGATGAAATAAAATCTGGTCAAGAAAAAGTTCAAAAATTAACAGATAAATTTGTTAAAGAAATTGATGAAATTGCTAAAGTAAAAGAAAAAGAAATAATGACAGTATAATATTATGGATGCTAAGTTTAGATTTAGCATCTTTTTTTTATAGTCTATTTATGGTATAATCTCGAATAGTTAAGCAGGAGGTCAACAGATGTTTTTTAAAAAAGATAAAAAAGAAGAAGATTATCAAAATCTTGATCTAAATAATATTCCCAAACATATTGCTTTTATTATGGACGGAAATGGAAGATGGGCAAAAAAACGCAAAATGCCACGTACTTACGGACATCATGAAGGAACAAAAACAATTCGTGATATTGCATTGAAATGTAATGAATTAAAGGTGGAAGCTATGACTGTTTACGCTTTTTCAACAGAAAATTTTGCTCGTCCAGAAAATGAAGTTCAATATATTTTTAAATTGCCAAAAGACTTTTTTGATGCCTATATGAAAGAATTGATGGAAAATAATGTTAAGATATGTACTATTGGTCATTTAGATATGGCCCCTCAAGAAACCCAGGATATTATTAATAAAGCAATCGAAAAAACCAAACATAATACAGGTTTAAAATTATGTTTTGCTTTTATTTATGGGGGACGTGACGAAATAGTTAGTGCCAGCAAAAAAATTGCTGTTAAATTAAAAGATGGGGTAATTGCGGAAGATGAGATTAATGAACAATTATTTGCTAGTGAATTGATGACTAAAGATTTGCCTGACGTTGATTTAATGGTTAGAACTAGCGGCGAACAGCGATTATCAAATTTTTTATTGTGGCAGCTGGCATATGCAGAATTTGTTTTTACAGATGTATTGTGGCCGGATTTTAATGATGAGGAGTTATGTAAAGCAATTTGGTTATATCAAAATCGTGATCGTCGTTTTGGAGGACTAAAATAATGAAACAGAGAATAATTACGGCTATTTGTTTGCTGGTGGTAGCACTGCCATGTGTTATTTTAGGCGGTTACTTTTTTAAAGGGTTAGTAGGAGTTATTTTAGCTATATCTGTTTATGAAATGCTTCATATTTGTACACGACCTAAAATTAAACTATATATTTATCCATTAGTATTTTTATTTTTTAGTTATGGATTTTTATTTGATCAAAATGATTTATTTTTAGCTTCTTATGGGATTTTGCTTTATTTAGTTGTGCTATTTGCGGCAACAATATTTGATGACACATTAACAATCGAAAGAACAAGTTATATTTTTACGATGGGGGTATTAATTTGTTCAGGATTGCATTCATTAATGTCACTTCGTGATGTATATGGATTTCAATATCTATTATTGCTCGCATTAGCTACGTATGGTAGTGATACTGGAGCGTATTTTGCTGGTGTTTTTTTAGGAAAACATAAATTGATTCCAAGACTATCACCAAAGAAAACTGTTGAGGGATCAATTGGAGGAATCGTTCTAGGAACATTACTTTCTGTCAGTTATGCATATTATCTTGGCCTTATAGAAACAAATCCAATTTTAATTGTGGCTTGTTTTGTCTTAACTATTACAAGTCAAATTGGTGATCTGGTTTTTAGCGCAGTAAAACGTCATTTTGGTGTTAAGGATTATTCGAGCTTATTACCTGGACATGGTGGAATTTTAGATCGAATCGATAGTATTTTATTTAATGCACTAGTGTTTAGTTTCTTTTTAGTGATGGTGAGGTTATAAAATGAAAAATATTACAGTATTAGGTGTAACTGGATCAATAGGAATGCAGACCGTTGATGTGGTTAAAAATCATTTAGATAAATTTAAAATTACAGCAATGTCAGCAGGTTTTAATATTGATAAAGTTGAAGAAATTTTAGAAATGATCGATGTTGAATATATTTGTGTGGTTAACAAAGAGGATGCCGATTATTTACAAAATAAATACCCTCATAAATATATTTATCATGGAACTGAAGGATTAGTTAAAATTGCAACATTGAGCGAGATAGATATTGTTTTAAATGCAATTGTTGGATTTGCGGGATTGTTACCAACGATTGAAGCAATTAAAGCAAAAAAGGATATTGCTTTAGCTAATAAGGAAACTTTAGTTGTTGCAGGACATATAATTACTAAGCTGGTAAAAGAAAACAATGTCAAACTGTTACCTGTTGATAGTGAACATTCAGCAATTTTTCAATCTTTAAATGGAGAAAATAGAAAGCAGATTAAAAAAATTATTTTAACTGCTAGTGGTGGCAGCTTCCGTGATAAGAGTCGTGAAGAACTTGTTGGGGTGAGTGTTCAAGAGGCTTTAAATCATCCAAACTGGTCAATGGGTGCTAAAATTACGATAGACAGTGCAACTCTTTTTAATAAAGGTTTAGAAGTAATTGAAGCAAAATGGCTTTTTGATGTTACTTATGATCAAATAGAAGTGCTGATTCATCCTGAAAGTATTATTCATTCAATGGTTGAATTTGTTGATACTTCAATTATTGGACAGTTAGGTAATCCTGATATGCGTTTACCGATTCAATATGCTTTAACATATCCTGATCGAGATGTTTTGTCTGGTGGTGAAAGTTTAGATTTAGCTAAGATTGCAGCTTTAACATTTAAAAAACCTGATTTTAAACGTTTTAGAGCTTTAGAATTAGCATATCAGGCAGGATTAGAAGGTGGCAGTAAACCTTGTGTTTTAAATGGTGCTAACGAGCAGGCAAATGAGTTATTTAGAAATGGTAAGATTGAGTTTTTGCAAATTGAAGAATTAGTTGAAAAAGCTTTATCCTGCCACCAAATTATTAAAGAACCGACTTTACAGCAGTTGATAGAAGTCGATGCCTGGGCTCGTAACTTTGTATTAAAAGAGATAGGAGAAGATTGATGCAAACATTAATAAATATTGTTGTTTTTATATTAATATTAGGAATTGTTGTTTTAGTTCATGAATTAGGTCACTTTTTAACAGCAAAGTCTTTTGGTGTATATTGTAGTGAATTTTCAATTGGGATGGGACCTAAATTATTTTCACGAAAAGTTGGTGAGACAGAATACGAAATTAGAGCTTTGCCAATTGGTGGATTTGTTAGTATGGCGGGTGAAGCTGATAATGATATTGAAGAATTTAAAGATGTTCCTTTTGAAAGAACATTAAAAGGAATCAGCTGCTGGAAAAAATGTGTGGTTTTTTTAGCAGGTGTGTTCATGAATTTTGTTTTATCACTGGTTATTTTAATTAGTGTTTATTGTTTTATTAATGTTCAAACTAGTACTTCTGAAATTGGTACTGTTATAGAAAATAGTCCAGCTATGATGGCTGGTATAGAAGCTGGCGATACGATTTCCAAAATAACTTATAATGATCAGGAAAATATTATTGCTTCATTCAGTGATATTCAAAAAGTATTGGATAACTCTAATTTGAAATCAGATAGTGATCAAATTTCTTTAAAAGTAGAAATTATCCGTAATGGTAAAACAATGACTAAAAATGTTAATGCTAATTACGATAAAGATAATAATTCTTATATTATGGGAATTAAAGCCGCTACAAGAAAGTTAAGTTTTTTTGAAGCTGTTAATTATGGTTTAGATCAATTTAAAACAATGGCATTGTTGATTTTTACTACTTTAGGTAAATTAATAACTGATTCTGCTAATACAATAAGTCAATTATCTGGACCAGCGGGTATCTATAATGTTACATCTGAAATCACCCAAACCGGTTCAATTAGTCAGCTGCTCATTTTATTATCACTTTTATCTACAAATATTGGAATGTTTAATTTACTCCCAATTCCGGGGTTAGATGGGTGTCAGGTCATCTTTGCAGTAGTAGAAAAAATAATTGGTCGTGAATTACCAATAAAACTTAAATATGTACTTCAAATAATGGGATTATTATTAGTATTTGGACTAATGATTTTTGTTACTATTAATGATATTTCTAAAATATTTAGTTAAGGGAAAATTAAATTCCCTTTTCTTTGTGCTATAATAACAGATATGAATTTAACATTAAATGCGGGGTGAAATAATGGAGGATAAATTATTAATATTATTACAAAATTTAAAGATTGATCAGCAGGTCCAAGCTTTAAAAGATGGACAGATAACAAAAGTTTTAGTTGGTAAAGATGATAGTTATACATTTTATTTGTCATATCAACAATTAATACCATTTAATGAATATCAATTATTATTAAAAGGTGAACAAAATTTCCCATATCCAATAAAATATCAAATAAGTTATGAAGATACTAATTTTACAGCAGAACAGCTAACACCTTATATTGGTTATCTTTTAGAAAAATTAAAGCAGGATTATCCTGTATGTTCAACATTAACAATAGATAACTTTAAAATTGGTGAAATTATAAAGATTGAAACATGTAATGAAATTCAATTAGAGCAGCTAACACAACTAAAAGAACAAATTGAAGAATTGTTTAACAGTGTTGGGGTTAATAAAATATTTGATTTTTATATTGATGAAAATAATGATGTTTTTAAAGATATAAAAGAAGAAATGGAGGCTTATGAACCTGTAGAAATTGATCTGTCATTACTTCAAAAATCTGAAAAAACACCTGTTCAGGAAAACAATCACAAAAACAATTATCGCCCTAAAAGTGCAGCTATTGATATGAAAATTGAAGAAATAACCAATCAAACAATGGAAAATAATATAGTTATAAAAGGATATGTCTTTAAAACAGATATGGTTAAAACTAGAGCTGGGAAACACATTCAGAGTTTATGGGTAACTGATTATACAGATTCTATCATTGTTAAAAGATTCGAAAATAACTCCAATAATACTCTCGAAGAATTAAAAGTTATTGGAAAGGGTAATGTTTGGATTAAAGTGCGCGGTGAGGCACGTTTTGATAGTTTTGTTCATGAAACAGTATTGATGGCTCGCGAAGTCGAAGTAATTAAGAGTCCTACCCCAAGAAAAGACACTTGTGAAGCAAAACGAGTTGAATTACATACTCATTCAAAAATGTCAGCGATGGATGGAATTGGTACAATTAGTCAATATATAAATACTGTAGCATCATGGGGGCATAAAGCGATTGCCGTGACAGACCATGGAAATGTTCAATCATTTCCTGAGGCTCAAATGGCTAGTTTAAAAGCTGGAGTTAAAATGATCTATGGGGTAGAGTTTAATATGATTGATCCAACTTTAAATATTGTCTACAATCCTATTGATACTTCAATCGAACATGCAACATATGTGTCATTTGACTTAGAGACAACAGGACTCTCGGTTATTCATGATGGAATAACCGAATTTGGAGCAGTAAAGATTAAAAATGGTGAAGTAATAGATCGAATGCAAAGATTCATTAATCCAGGCAAAATAATTTCTTCTAGAATTACTAATCTTACTAATATTACTAATGATATGGTTAAAAATGAACCTACTATTGATGTTGTTTTACCTGATATTTTAGAATTTTTTGATGATTGTATATTAGTTGCTCATAATGCTAATTTTGATGTCGGTTTTTTGAATGAAAATTTGAGAAGGAATAATTTGCCAGAAATATCTAATCCAGTCATTGATTCATTAGCTTTGGCAAGAGCTATTTTAAAACCAATGAAATCTTACCGATTAGGTAATGTTTGTCGTACTTACCGTGTTAATTATGATGATGAAGTTGCTCATCGCGCTGATTATGATGCTCAAGTTTTAGGTGATGTTTTTACTTTGATGATTCATCAAATTATGCAGAGTGGGAAATACAATTTATTAGATTTATGCAAATTAACTGGTGATGATGTTTATAAAATTGTTTATCCTTATCATATGACAGCATTAGCTTTAAATAAAACAGGGCTAAAAAATATGTTTAAATTAGTAAGTGAAGCTAACACGAAATATTTTCATGGAGAGTCAAGAATTCCTAAAGAACGATTGGAGTACTATCGTGAAGGTTTGATTTATGGTAGCAGCTGTTATAATGGTGATGTTTTTGAAGCAGCTTTAAATCTTTCTGATGATAAACTGGAAAAAGCAATGAAATTCTATGATTACATAGAAATTCAGCCTTTAGAAGATTATTATCATTTAATTGAACGCGGCAAGCTTCAAGATCGTGATGAGTTGATTAAATCATTACATCGGATTGTTGATTGTGCTAAAAAGTTGAATAAATTAGTTGTCGCTACTGGTGATGTTCATTTTTTAGATTTAAAAGATAAGATTTTTAGGGATGTATTTATCTCTAATCCTACTATTGGAATTGGACATAAAGCGCATCCATTATGTGATCGTCGCAACCCTAAAGCTAAAAATCCGTCTCAGTATTTACGAACTACAAATGAAATGCTGGAATGTTACCCATATCTACCACAAGAAGAAGTGTATGACTATGTTGTAACTAATACAAATAAAATTGCCGATATGATTGAAGAAATCAAACCAGTACATGATAAACTGTTTACTCCCAAGATTGATGGTGCTGATGAAAATTTAAAAAACCTTTGTTATGAAACAGCTTATAAAACATATGGTAATCCATTACCTGAAATAGTAGAAAAACGTTTAGAAAAAGAGCTAAGTAATATTATTAAACATGGTTTTGGGGTTATTTATTATATTTCTCATTTATTAGTAAAAAAATCTAATGATGATGGATACTTAGTTGGTTCTAGGGGATCTGTGGGGTCATCGTTTGTAGCAACAATGTCTGGAATTACTGAAGTTAATCCTTTGCCTCCTCATTATGTTTGTTTAAATTGTTCCTATAGTGAGTTTTTAGACGAAGGTGTTATTGCTGATGGTTATGATCTTGAAGATAAGGTATGCCCTAAATGCGGAAAAATAATGAAAGGGGAAGGACATAATATTCCTTTTGAAACTTTCTTAGGGTTTAATGCTGACAAAGTTCCTGATATCGATCTTAATTTTTCAGGTGAATATCAAGCCAATGCACATGCCTTTACTAAAGAAATTTTTGGAGAAGATCATGTTTTTAGAGCTGGAACAATTTCTACAGTGGCTGAAAAAACAGCTTATGGTTATGCTAAGGGCTATGCTGAATTAATGGGAACAGACCAGACAGTTAGAAGTGCTGAATTAGAAAGGATTGCTGCTGGATGTGGTGGTGTTAAAAGAACTACTGGGCAGCATCCAGGAGGGATAATCGTAATTCCTCGGGATATGGATGTTTTTGATTTTACTCCTTATCAATACCCTGCTGATGATTTAACAGCCGCCTGGAAAACTACGCATTTTGATTTCCATGCAATTCATGATAATGTCTTAAAATTTGATATTTTAGGTCATGTCGATCCTACAGTTACTAGAGCTTTACAGGATTTAACAGGTATCGATCCTAAGACAATTCCAACTAATGATAAAAAAGTGATGTCACTTTTTACCAGTAGTGAAGCTTTGGGCTGCGATTTAGATTTTATTGGTTGTAAAAATGGTGCTCTTGGTTTGCCGGAATTTGGAACAACTTTTGTTCGCGGGATGCTTGATCAGACACAGCCTAAATCTTTTAGTGATCTAGTTATTATTTCTGGATTATCTCATGGTACAGATGTTTATTTAGGAAATGCTGAAAGTTTAATCAAGTCAGGAACCTGCACCCTTTCTGAAGTAATTGGATGTCGAGATGACATCATGGTTTATTTAATTGAAAAAGGTTTACCAAATAAAGATGCTTTTGATATTATGGAATGTGTTCGTAAAGGTAAATCACCAGCTGTTTTTCCTGAAAAAAAATATGAAGAATTAATGAAAAAATATAATGTACCGCAGTGGTATATTGATTCATGTAAAAAAATTAAGTACATGTTTCCAAAGGCGCATGCTGTGGCTTATGTTTTATCAGCAATTCGAGTTGCTTGGTGGAAAGTTTATTATCCTCGAGAATATTATGCAGTTTATTTTTCAACGAGATGTGATTTTTATGAAATCGATACCTTGATTCAAGGAAAAGATGCTATCATGGCTAGACGTGAGGAAATCACACAGCTTCGATCTGAACGCAGTGCTTCAAATAAGGATGAAGGATTATGGGATGTTTTTGAAATTGCTTTAGAAATGATCGAGCGTGGTTTCCATTTTAGTCCGATTAGTTTAGAGTATTCTCAAGCAAGTAAGTTTATTCTTGATCCTAATGATGAATATGGTTTGATTCCGCCGTTTAGTGCTATTGATGCTTTAGGTGATGCAGTGGCTAAAACAGTTATTGAAGCACGTGAAAAAGGACCATTTTTATCAAAAGAAGATGTCATTAAACGAACTAAATTAAATAATTCACATATTAAGACTTTGACAAAGATGGGAGTATTTAATGGAATGCAGGAAAGAAATCAATTATCACTTTTTTAAAAGGTTGCAATATTGTTTGAAATGTGTTATTATTTAGACAGTTTCATAAGAAGCGAGTGGGGTGACCCACTCTTTATTATTGAATAGAGGTGAAAAAATGGAACTTTTGGATAAAATTAAGGTAATCATTGAACCGATTTTGCAAAACAATGATGTTTATCTTGATGACATTGAATATGTCCAGGATAAAGGAGAATGGTATCTTAGAATTTTTATTGAAAAAAATGAAGGTTATTTAGATATGGATACCTGCGTAGCTGTAAGTGAAGCAATTAGTCAAAAAATGGATGAAGAAGATCTAATTCAAAATGAATATTATTTGGAAGTTTCTTCACCAGGGATTGAAAAGCCATTAAAAACATTTGAACAGGTCAAGAATTCTATAGGCAAATATGTTTACGCTAAATTATATAATCCAATTGCTGGAATGGATGAAATTGAGGGTCATATTAAAACAATTGAAAATGAAATGATTGAATTTGAATATTTAGTTAAAAATATTAAGAAAAAGGTTAAAATTGACTATAACAATATTAAATTTATTAGACTAGCTGTGAAATTTTAGGAGGAAAAAAAAGTGGCAAGTAAAAAATTCATGGACGCATTAAATTTATTAATTGAAGAAAAAGGAATCGAAAAAGAAGTTTTCTTAACTATGTTAAAAGAATCAATTGCAAAAGCATATAAGAAAAATTATTTAAATCCCGATGCCAATGTCCGTGTTGAAATTAATGAAAAAACAGGTAAGTTTAGATTATTTGAAATTAGAACAGTAGTTGAAGATCTTGAAGATGAAGATATTGAACTATCTTTAGAAGAAGCACAAGCTATTAATCCTTTTTATAAAATAGGAGATGTAGTAGAAACTGAAGCCGATGTTGAACATATTGGGCGTTTAGCTGCGATTCAAACTAAACAGTTATTTAGACAAAAAATTCGTGAAACTGAAAAAGAAACACTTTATAATGAATTTGCAGATAAAAAAGATGATATTATTACAGGAATTGTTGATCGTGTAGAAGATAAGTTTGCGATTGTTAATATTGGTAAAACTGGTGCTTTTTTAGCAATAAATCAACAAATTCCTGGTGAAAAGATCAAAGAAGGACAGCATTTAAAAGTGTATGTCAGTGATGTTGATCGTGGAACCAAAGGAACTCATATTGTTGTTAGTAGAATCGAACCTAACTTTGTTAAAAGACTATTTGAATTAGAAGTACCAGAAGTATATGAAGGAATCGTTGAAATTAAAGCTGTTTCTCGTGAGCCTGGTGAAAGAAGTAAAGTAGCTGTTTACACAAGCCATGAAAATGTTGATCCAATTGGTTCATGTGTCGGACCTAAAGGAAGTCGTGTAAAAAATGTTGTTGATGAATTAAATGGTGAAATGATAGATATTATTATTTGGAGCAGTGATCCAGTTGTCTTTATTTCAAACGCTTTAAGTCCTTCTGATGTTAAACATGTCGCTATTAATGAAGATGATCATAGTGCACTGGTAATAGTGCCAGATGATCAGTTGTCATTAGCAATTGGTAAACGTGGTCAAAATGCTCGTTTAGCAGTAAGGCTTACTGGATGGAAAATAGATATTAAGTCAGTTAGTGAGGCTTTAGAACTTGGTTTAATTACTTTAGATGAAATTAATAATGAATCAAAAGCTTCACCTGTTGATACTAGTTTTGAAGAAGAATTTGCTCAAGAAATGTTAGAAAAAACATCTGAAGAATTAATTGATGATGAAGATGAGGCAGCAGTGGTTACTCCAGTTAAAAAGGTTATTGAATATGAAGACTTTGAAGATTTAGATGATGAATACAGCAAATATGATGAAGAAATTGATTATGATGAATATGATAAATATTATGATGCTGATTAAGGAGTGATGATCTTGCGTAAAATACCATTAAGAAAATGTTTAGCAACTGGTGAACAATTACCAAAAAAAGAATTGATAAGAGTTGTGCGTAATAAAGAAGGCGAAGTATTTGTTGATCCAACTGGAAAAATGAATGGTCGCGGTGCTTATTTAAAAAGAAGTAAGGCTGCTTTTGAAACGGCAAAAAAGAAAAAGGTTTTAGCCCGAGCTTTGCAAGTAGAAATTCCAGAACAAATTTTTGAAGAATTGGAAAAATTTGCAAATGAATGATTTTTTAAATACCCTGGGTTTAGCTAATCGGGCTCGTAAAGTTATTACTGGAGAAATATTAATTAATAAAATTAGATCTAATCAAGTATATTTTGTCATTATTGCTAGTGATGCTAGCGAAAATACCAAAAAAAAGCTTACAGATAAATGTACTAGTTATAGTGTTGAATATGTTATAACTAGTAATATTAGTGAACTTTCAAAGGCTATTGGTAAAAACAACCGTGTTGCTTTAGGCATCACGGATAACGGATTTGCTAAAAATTTAAAAGAAAAGATAGGAGGGTGAAGTTATGGTGAAGCAAAATAAACATTTAAAGAATAAAAAAGGTGCACCAAAAAAGAAACAATTGAAATCTAATTTTCCAACTAAAAAAGATGAAGTAGCTAAAGATGGTGTAATCGTATATGAGGAAGGAATTACAGTTGGACAATTAGCAGAAAAAATTGGTCAGACACCTGCTAATGTAATTAAAGTATTATTTTTGCTTGGAACTATGGTGACAATTAATTCCCCATTAAACGATGAACAAGTTGAATTAATTTGTTTAGAATATGGTTTTGAAGTAGAAAAACATGTTGAGGTAAATGAAGTTAATTTTGAAGAAATTGATATTGTTGATGATGAAAAAGATCTAGTACCTCGCTGTCCTGTTGTTACGATAATGGGACATGTTGATCATGGTAAAACAACATTATTAGATACAGTTAGAAAATCAGCTGTTGTTGAAGGAGAATTTGGTGGAATTACTCAACATATCGGTGCTTATCAAGTTGATGTAAATGGAAAAAAAGTAACTTTTTTAGATACTCCTGGTCATGAAGCTTTTACTGCTATGAGAGCTCGTGGAGCACAAGTAACAGATATTGTAATTATTGTTGTAGCTGCTGATGATGGTGTTATGCCACAGACTAAAGAAGCAATTGATCATGCAAAAGCTGCAGGTGTACCTATTGTTGTAGCGGTTAATAAAATTGATAAAGAAGGTGCTGATCCAGAAAGAATCAAAGGAGAAATGTCTGAATATGGACTTTTACCTGAAGACTGGGGTGGAGATACAGTATATTGTGAAATCTCTGCAAAAAAAGGAATTGGTATTGAAGAATTATTAGAAACTCTAACTGTAGTAGCTGAATTAGCTGATCTGAAAGCTAATCCAAATCGCTATGCATACGGTAGTGTTGTTGAAGGTAAACTAGATAAGGGACGAGGGCCAGTTGCTACTTTACTAGTTGAAAATGGAACTTTAAGAGCTGGTGATCCAATTGTTGTTGGTACTGCTTATGGACGAGTTCGTCAAATGCTGGATGATCGTGGTAAAATTATTAAAGAAGCACTTCCAGCTACTCCAGTAGAGATTACTGGTTTAAATGATGTACCTGTAGCTGGTGATAAATTTATGGTTTTTGAAAGTGAAAAACAGGCTCGTAGTGTAGGAGAATCTCGTTTAAAAGCTAAACAAGATAAAGAACGCAGTACAGGAGCTGCATTATCACTTGATGATTTATTTTCTCAAATCAAGGATGGAGAAGTAATTGATTTAAATATTATTGTTAAAGCAGATGTTCAAGGAACTGCAGAAGCAGTTAAGGCTTCGCTTGAAAAAATTGATGTTGAAGGAGTAAGAGTTAATGTTATTCGTTCAACAGCAGGTGGAATTTCAGAATCTGATGTATTATTGGCTACGGCATCTAAAGCAATTATCTATGGTTTTAATGTTCGTCCTAATGCAAAAGTTCGCCAAAAAGCAGAAGAAGAAGGAATTGAAATTCGTCTGCATAACATAATTTATAAGATGGTTGAAGAAATTGAAACTGCAATGAAAGGAATGCTGGCACCAGAAGTAAAAGAAGTAGTTACTGGACAGGCAGAAATTCGCCAAGTAATTAAAGTTTCTAAGATAGGTAATATTGCTGGATGTTATGTAACAGATGGATTCATTCGTCGTAACTGTGGAGTACGCTTACTTCGTGATGGAGTTGTTGTATATGAGGGTAAATTAGGATCATTAAAACGTTTCCAGGATGATGTAAAAGAAGTTGCCAGCGGTTTTGAATGTGGTTTAAGTATTGAAAACTTTAATGATATTAAAGAAGGAGATATTGTTGAAGGCTATATCATGGAAGAAGTTGAAATTAAGTAGGTGATTACATGGCTTTAAAAAAAGAGAAAGTTAGTGGTATTATTCAAAGAGAATTATCACAGATCCTTCAAACTGAAGTACGTGATCCTAAAATTGGTTTTTGTACAATTACTGCAGTTGAATTGACTAATGATTTATCAATTGCTAAAATTTATGTAACTTTTTTAGGTAAAGATTTTAATACTCGTAAAGGGATGCAGGCTTTAGAGCGTTCTAAAGGATTTATTCGTTCGTTACTTGCAAAACGACTTACTATTCGTAAAGTACCTGAATTATTTTTCATCAATGATACTTCTTTAGAGTATGGTAATAAGATTGAAAAGATAATAGATAATCTAAATCATCATGGTGAATAATTTTTAAGGTTTTGATTTATTACTTTAATGTAATTAAAAGATCAAAACCTTTTTTGTTTGTTGTAGCAAAATCTTTTAAATGTTATAATTAAAATACGAAAGAAAGGGGAAAACTATGGCAAATGTAATTTTAAAACAGCATATACCCGTTTTTGTTTCATCAACCTACGAAGATTTGATTCCATATCGTGATCAAGTTAGAGAAGTTATCGCTGGATTAGAACAAATAGTAAAAGGAATGGAATATTTTGGTTCTAGTCCAAGTAATTCACTAGAAACCTGTTTATCTCATGTAAGAGAAAGTAAAGTGTTTATTTCAATTATTGCTATGCGTTATGGTTCAATTCATGAAGAATTTGATTTTTCCTATTCAGAATTAGAATATAATGAGGCTATAAAAAATAACATTCCTACTCTAGTTTATATCTTGGATGATAATCATCCGATTCCGCCTAAATTTGTTGATACGGGAATTAAAGCAGAAAAATTAAAGACTTTTAAAGAAAAATTGAAAAAAAAACATACTGTTAGTTTTTTTACTACACCTGAGGATTTAAGAGATAAAGTTCGTAGAGATCTAGTAGATACTTTAAGCGGGTTAGAGGAAAATATTAAATCTGAGATCGAAAAAAATAAAAACTTTGAAATAAAAAGCGAAAATTTAAATGAAGAGATCATTAATGAATTTTATCTTCGT
The DNA here is from genome assembly GCA_021770925.1 of Erysipelotrichaceae bacterium. GTDB lineage: Bacteria > Bacillota_I > Bacilli_A > Erysipelotrichales > Coprobacillaceae > Thomasclavelia. The sequence continues at coordinate 31,249 of JAETPY010000013.1, forward strand.
CCTAAAAAACATGCTGGTAAAGAAGGAAAAATAAAATTACAAATAATTGATAAACCATTTGCGGTAAAGGAAGAAATTATAAATTCTGTAGGTTTAACAATTGGTGATACGATTGGTCGGAGAGTAAATACTTTTGATTTTGAAACTAATAAAGTAAGTATTTATGCTGATGGAGAAAATGCTGACTGGTTGGAAAAATTAGCTGTTAATGATGTAGTAGAAGTAAAAGTTCGTTTAAATTACTGTGTTATAAAAGAAAAAAGGACAGCTAGTAATGGTGAAATCATATCTGATTTAACTGATAGAGTATATAAGTGTTTAATTTTATTAGAAATTGAAAAGAAATAATTTAAGATTTGTTATAATAAGTTTAGTTTTGTTGGAAAGGTATACAGGTAAAGAAAATGATTACATTAAAAAATGATTTTTTAGAAGTACAATTAGCTAATAAAGGTGCTGAAATTATTAAAATTATTGGTCAAAAAGATCAAATAAATTATATGTGGCGTCGTGATCCGATTCAATGGGGAAGTAGTGCACCAGTTTTATTCCCTATCGTTGGGGCTTTACAAAATAATGAATGTCGTATCGATGGTAAGACATACAGTATGACGCAACATGGCTTTTCACGTCATAGTGAATATCGGGCAAATCAAATTAGTGACCAGGAAGTAGTGTTTACACTCACATCAAATGCAGAGATTGCTAAACAATATCCGTATTTGTTTAAATTAGATGTTACTTATACTTTAGATAAGAATACTTTAATATGTAATTTTAAAGTAACAAATATTGATAATCGAGAAATATATTTTCAAATTGGTGGTCATCCTGCTTTTGCTTGTCCTTTCATGGAAAATGAATCCAGCAATGATTATTATTTGGAATTTAGTGAAAATGAAACTTTATCACGTAAAGTGCTTAACCTTGAAAAGAAGGGCATTACTCATGAAACAGAAAGTTTTTTAGATAATGAAAAAAGGTTCTTTATTCGCCAACAATTATTTAGTAATGATACAATAGTTTTAGAAAATTTCAAATCTGAAAAAATAGCTTTGAAATCTTTGAATCATGACAAATCATTAGTAATACACATGCCTGGCTTTAAGCATTTAGGTATTTGGGCAGCTAAACATGTAGGTGGTTTAATTGCTGTCGAACCATGGTTTGGTCATAGTGACTATGTAGATTTTACAGGTGAATTTAAAGATAAAGAGGGCATTACAGCTTTAAAACCTGGTGAAGTATTTGATGCAACATTAAAAATCGAAATTAACCAATAATGACAAAAATTTTGTTATAAAAGATTTATAATTTAATCATGAAAGTAAAAATAATTGAAAAAACTCATGAATTAGATTTAGAAGATGAAATTAATGATTTTATTGCTAAAAAAGATCCTGAAATTTTAGCTATGCATTATCAAGTAGCAATGACTTTTTCTAGCGAACTAGAATATAGTTTTAGCTGTTTGATTGAATATGAGGATAAATAAATTTTATTTATCCTTTTTGAATAGTTTCTTTAAAAATGCTAAAACTAGTAGTGGAGGTGATTCCATGGCAAAAGATGTATGTTGTCATGTTGACAATTGTTTATACAATCATGATTGTAAGTGTGATGCCCAAGAAATTACTGTATGTAATTGTAAATGTAATGAAGCAAAAGAAATTAAAGAAACTGCTTGTGAAACTTTTAAATGTAGATAGGAACTTCGGTTCCTATTTATTTTGTTATAAAACGTGTTATAATGGTAGCGGTGATGAGCATGAAAAGAATTATCTTTGTTATCATTTGTATATTATTAGCTGGCTGTTCTAATAATGATCCAGTTAATGATAAAAGTAATAGGCTGTATGAACAATATAAATTATATGAACAAATACTTAATAAAACAAAAAACTATCAAGATGGCAGTGATGAATTTTCAATAAAATTAATTATAAATAAAATTGATGATAGTATGAATCGTTATGATATTGTTATTGACAGTCCTAAAATAAATATGTATCATTTACAAGCAATTGCTAAAGTTGAGCAGGATGAAAGTGACAGTTTACCTAGTTTAGGAATTCTTGAAGATGAAGTATTTTCACTTGTTCCTAATATTATAGATAAAGCTAAGGGAATTTATAAAGGTGTAAATTTATCTGGCGTTACTGAAAAAAAAGAATTTAATATTTTAGTATATTTAACTTTTTATAGTGATGAAAATAGTAAGAAAAAAGAAGAGAGGTTTATAAGGTTATATGATAATACGATTAGATAAATTATTGGCTAATTATGGAATAGGGACTAGAAGAGAAGTTAAAGCTTATATTAGAAAAGGGTTTGTAGAAGTAAATGGAAAAATAATAAAAAAAGATGATTATAAAGTTGATTATGAAAAAGATATAATTATTTTTGATGGTGAGACGATTAACTATCGGCCATATGTTTATTTAATGCTCAATAAACCTCAAGGATATGTTAGCGCTACTAAAGATAATGTTCATCCTACAGTGATTGATTTGATTGCTGGATATGAAAACTATGATTTATTTCCTGTTGGAAGACTGGATATTGATACAGAGGGTTTGCTGTTAATAAGTAATGATGGCGATTTTTCTCATAAACTTATGGCTCCAAGCAGAAATCATTCAAAAATTTATTTAGCTGATATTGAAGGAATTATGGATGAAAATGATATTGAGGCTTTTAAAAATGGTATTATCTTAGATAATGGATATAAATGTAAAGAGGCTGATTTACAAATACTTGAAGCTGATAATAATTATTGTAAAGTACAAATTGAAATTTTTGAAGGCAAGTTCCATCAAGTCAAAAAAATGGTTGAAGCCTGCAATAAACATGTGACTCATTTGAAACGCTTAAAAATTAAGAACCTGGTATTAGATCGAAGTTTAGGATTAGGTGATTTTCGTGAACTTACTGATGAGGAATTAGTCGACTTGATGAATGATTTATGATAGAATATGCATATATGTAAAGGGGAGTAGTAATGCGACTTAGAAATAATCCAAAGGCTTATGAAATAATGAATGAAAATACTGATTTTGTTGTAATTGAGCCTGAAAATTTTAAAAATAAGTGGAAAGAGATTTTTGGTAATGATAAGCCTATCTATATTGAAATTGGTATGGGAAAAGGTGATTTTATTTATGAAAATGCTCGTCGTAATCCAGATATTAATTTTATAGGAATTGAAAAATATCCAAGTGTTTTAGCTGCTGCTATTAATAAAATTAATATTCAGGAAGATAAAGTTAATAATCTTCGTTTGATGCGTTATGATGCAATTGAATTGAATGATATTTTTAATGAAAATGAAGTTGATAAAATCTTTTTGAATTTTAGCGATCCTTGGCCTAAAAATCGTCATGAAAAAAGAAGATTAACTTCTCATAAGTTTCTAGATGTTTATCATAAAATATTAGTAACTGATGGTTCAATTGAATTTAAAACAGATAATCGTAGTTTATTTGAATATTCAATAATTTCTTTAAATCAATATCCAATGGATATTGAAGATGTTAATCTTGATTTACATCATAGCCCCGAAAATGAAACTAATATTATGACTGAATATGAAAGAAAATTTTGTAAAAAAGGACCAATTTATAAATTGATAGCGAGGTATCGGAAAAATGGATAAATTAATTGAAATTAAGACAATTGAGGAATTTGACAAAGTTCGAGTGGGTAAAACAATTATAATGTTTACAGCTGACTGGTGTCCTGACTGTATGTTTGTTAAACCTTTTATTGGGGATATTGTTGAAGCTAATCCAGAATTTAAGTTTTATTTAATTAATCGTGATAACTTATTAGATTTATGTAAAGATTTAGATATTTTAGGAATTCCTTCTTTTGTTGGATATGAAGATGATAAGGAAATTGGACGTTTTGTAAGTAAACTTCGTAAAACTAAAGAAGAAATACAAACATTTATAGATAGTTTAAAGTAAGAGGTGTAAAAATGATATTTCATGGATTTTATAATTATAATCATATTGGTGACATAATGCTGGCAAGATGTAATGAAGGTAAAACATACAGTTATGATAAATATGATGATTTAGTTGTTCTAAAAGATAAAAAAGATACTGTTATTGGATATAATTTATTAAATGCCAGCAAATACTTAGGAAAAATGAATGATGGATTAATCAAATTTGATGATAAACAAATTGAATCTTTTAATCAGCTTTTAGAAAAACACGATTTGCAGCCAGTGATTTTAGATAAAACACCACATTTTATTGTTGGAGAAGTTATATCAATATGTGACCATCCTGATTCTGACCATCTGCATATATGTCAAGTAGATTTAAAATATAGTAAAACTCAAATTGTTTGTGGTGCACCAAATGTTGAAGCTGGACAAAGAGTAGTAGTAGCTACTGTTGATGCTGTTATGCCAAGTGGTTTAGTAATTAAACCATCTAAATTGCGTAAAGTAGATTCAAATGGAATGATTTGCTCAGCACGAGAACTAGGATTACCTAATGCACCTCAAGTTCGAGGGATTCTTGTATTAGATAAAGATAAATATAACATTGGAGATTCTTTTTTCTAGAAAAGGGGGATAAGTATGTTTAGAGGTTTATTTAAAAAACATGAACAAGATGATGATATTTTTGAGGTTGATCCAGTTGTAGAACAACGTCGTAAAGAAAAATTCAGTACACCATTGATATATGATGAAGAGTTTAAAAAAGAAGTTAGTGAACCTGATGAAAAACCAGCTATAAAACCTAAAACAAAACCAAAGATTAATGAAACAAAGCCAGTAGTTGAAGAAAAACCTAAATCTGTTTATCAAATGAGCGAAGTTATTTCACCAATGAACGGTATTTCAAAAAGAAAAGAACCTGAAAAAAACGTTAAGACAAAAAAGGTTATTAAACCTAAAAAGAAAAAGAATACCGATCAGTTAGTTCCCGTATTAAGTCCGTATTTTGGTAATTACGAAGAAAAACCAGCGGTTGAATCAGAAGCAAAGTTAACTTCAATCAATGAAGATAAAAAAAAGAAAAAATTAGCTAAAGAAATTGAAAAAATACCAACAGTAGAAGAAAATTTAAGAAATATTGCTAAAATAGTTGAAGAAGAAAAAGATCAGTTGAAAATTATTGAAGAAAGAACTGGTGAATTTAAATTAGATTTTAGTACTAATGAAATAGAGAAACAAAACTCTTTGATTGATGAAATTGATGATGATATGTCTTTAGATGAACTAATGAGTTTATACGAAAAGAAGTTTAAGGATTAAAAATGATTAAAGGGATTGGCTGTGATATTGTAGATTTAAACCGCCTAAATGATAATTTAGCATCAAAAATTCTAACTGTTAAGGAATTAGATATATATATAAATAAAAAAAGTATTAAACAAAAGCGAGAATTTTTAGGGGGCCGTTTTGCAGGGAAAGAAGCTTTTTTTAAAGCAGTTGGGATTGAAAATGGTTTAAATTCTTTTTCTAATATAGAAATATTAAATGATTCTAAAGGTAAACCATATCTTAATTATCCTAATTCTTTTATTTCAATAGCTCATGAAAACGATTATGTTATTGCTTATGTAATTGTGGAAGGATAAAAAATCATAAAATGTTAATGTTTATAATAAAATAATGACCTGAGTTATAAAATGGCTTAGGTCATTATTTTATAACTGGATATATTGTAGCTGATTATGGAGCATTATGATTAACATCATTAAAAAAGTTATTATTACATTAATTTTTTACACTTTTTTCATAATTTTTTCTATTGTGATAAAATTAGCAGAATGCTATAATAAAATATATATATTACTACATCACTTATAAATGTGTGGATTTTGTCATGTGATAAATAAGTTAATATATAAAATAGTGTTAAATAGTTATAAAAATTAAATTTTATATGAGGAGTTTATATTTTAAAGTATATGATTTTTTTGGAAAATGAAACTTATAGTTATAAATTAATAAAGAAATTGTTCATTAATAAATAGTTGTTTTCTAAAAAGTTCATAATTAATGCAACAGGTTAAAACAAGATTTAGAGCATCATTAAAATTATATATTCCTGAAAAATCATTTCAAGAGAGCACATTGCTTTTATGTTTTATCTAGAAAGATATTAAATAATTTATTTAATATTATTAATTTTGTTATTTTAAATAAAGTTTATTAATTTTGAATAAACAGTTAATCAAAAAATTAATAAATGATAATTTAGTCTTAATAATAGTAATAATAGTCCCTGTTATTTATCTTTGAATACTAATAATTATGGGAAATGTTATGTATTGTACGGGGGAAAGATTATTTTTAGAACGAAATAACTAAAGAATTGAAATATAATGGGATTTGTAGTAAAAATTGATAACTGTTATTAAACACTATTATTTGTAGATTGCTAATGATATTTATAAAAGATTAGCTGATATTTTTAGTTCTTTGAAAAGTGAATAAAAGTGTATACTGAAAACAATAATTTTACTAATATTTAAACATCACTCATTAAATTATATGTTTTTAGTTAAAGGGTATTTTTAATGACTTTCTTATTGCAAGACCTTATAAAATTTTTATTTGAAAATAAAATTTACATATATACTAAAATATACTATGAGATGCTTTGAAAATATGTTGAAATATTTATCTTGATATATTTGGGGGTGTATTATCTTGGTTGATTTTATTTAAATTGCATATTTTAGTATAAATAACTATATAAAAAAGATCAAAATAAGATGGTTGATTTTAATGGCTGACTTCTTTATTTTTTATCCACACTGCTAATTAAATTTTGATATGATTTAATTATATTCGTGTTATCTTTATCAATAAATTTGTTAATATTTTTAGTAATTTTTTATTTTTATTACAAAAAAGAATATTTCTAAGATAAATATTGATAGAAAAAGAAATGTTTTTATTATTAATATTTTAAAAAAAGAAAAATAATATTATAAAATGTAGAAATTAAGTAATTAAATTTTGCTAATGTATAATATCTTTTCATATTATATGCAAATATCAATAAGATTTGATGGAAAATAGAAAATTAAAGATTATTTATTTTAATTAGGATAAAAAAATATGATGAAAATCTTTCAAAAATTGTCAAATCAATAAAGAATAAGTCAATGCACACATCACTTTCATAATTTAAACAAAATTTAGGGAAAGGAAAAGGTATAATAAAATAACTTTTTTAATCATCTATTCTTGATGATCAAGTTATTTATAATATACCAGAAGTATAACTTATGAAACGTAATAGATTTCAGTTTATCACATCTATTGCATTAGTTTTCATGCTTTGCATGGGTACTGTTATTCCAGTATTTGCTAATACACCAATAACAAGAGTTTTTGCTGCTTCAGACTATCAGGCAAAAACTGGTGATGCCGAAGGAGAACAGATACTTGGATCTATCATTAATGCTATGATAAAGGATGGACATACAGCAGTAGACGGTGCATTATATGCAGGAGACTATGATTATAATATGCCAAGCGATACATCACATGGTATAACTTCTATTAAAAATGTATTTAATTCAAAATGGCCATCACTTAATGATGAGAATATGGTATTTGTTAAGGGGAATCATGATCCTGCAAATACACCTGGAATTACTCCAAGTGGTGCAAATGATGCAGAAAACTATGGTGTGTTTGTTATCAATGAATCAGATTATATGTGGTTTAATAACGATAAAGGAACAGTTCAAAAAACTGCAAATAATTTGAAAAACTATCTTGATGATAAACTTGTTGAAGGCTACAACAAACCTATTTTTGTAGTATCTCATTTACCATTACATTACAGTATGCGTACTCGAAATGATGGTGATGGTCAATATGCAGATCTATTGTTTGATGTACTTAATGAAGCTGGTGCTGATGGATTAAATATTATTTTCTTATTTGGTCATGATCATTCAAATGGCTGGGATGATTACCTTGGTGGTTCTTGTATCTATCTTGCTAAGGGTGACAGTATCAATATTGCTCAATCAAGCAAAACAAAATGGGAAACTGAAACTTTAAACTTTACGTATATGAATGCAGGCTATACTGGTTATTATAATCAGGTTAATACTGGAGCAGAAAATATACTTACTTCTACAATGTTTACAATTTATGAAAATAGAGTAGAAGTAAACCGCTACAGTACAAGTGGTAAATATAACCTTAAAAGTGAGGGAGTAAGAAATAGTTATAAAAACGAAAGTGGATATGATTTAGATACTCGTGTTGTAACAAGCCCTGATGATATTACTCTAAACAAAATTAAAGGTAGACCTTCTGTTAAAATTAATAATGATGGAATGAATATTTTACCAATTGGTGGTGCTGTTACATTGACTGCAGACGTTTTAAATGTAGAAAATCCAACATTTGAATGGTCAAGCAGCAATTCTGATATTTTATCAATTGATAGTAATGGTAATACTGCTTTAGTTTATGCAGTTAATGAAGGTAATGCAACAATTAATTTAACTGTGACTGATGGCAGTGATTTAAGTACAATAACTGCTTCATTCGATGCAACTGCTGTAAATACAACTGATAATAAAACCTACCAACTTGTTAATAAAGTTGATGATATTGTAAGTGGTGAAAAATATTTCATGATCTTTACCGATAGTAGAGATACGTTACCTAAATATAGTGCAGTATCTCATGAAGTTATGACTAATGGTGGAAGAACTGGATTAACACCTAAGGATATTGGATTAACTAGTGATGTTGCTTATCTTACAGGTGATTACAGCAGCTACGAATGGACATTTACTGGTTCAGAAGGTAATTATGTAATAAGCTGTGATAAAGGTAATTTAAGTATCGATAACAATAATGTTAATTTAAATGGATCTGCCGATCATATAATTAAAATCACAGATGGTATGACTGGATTATATTTAACAGACAGCGATACTAAATATCAATTAAGTGATTCTAGTAAAGGTATGTTTAGTGGATATGCAAATGGAAATGGTAAACAATTCTCTCTTTATAGAAGTATTGATATTGTTCAAACACCTGGTAAACCACAAAATCTTTCTATTGTTACTGGAGACAAAACTGCAACTTTATCATGGGAACCATCTAAAATAAATGGTGGTGATCCTATTACAGGATATCAAGTATCAATTGATGGTGTAACATGGATTGATACAACTAATAATAGTCATACTTTTGCAAATTTGACTAATGACACAGAATATACATTCTATGTACGTGCGGTTAATAGTAAAGGTGCAGGTGCAATATCAAATATTGTAGGTACACCTAGTGCAGAAAAGAAACCAGAACCAAGTGAACCAGCAGATAAACCAGTAGATTCTGATAAATCTGGAGATACAACAGGAAATATTAAAACTGGTGATGATCGTTTAATTGGGCTATTCGCTGGACTTGGATTATTAAGCATGACTATTGTTCTAGCTAACTATAAAAGAAAAGAAAATCAATAAAGGAATTGATTGATTTTTATCTGGTAACAGGTATATAAAGTAAAAAGAACATAAATTATTTGATGTAATCATAGTAATTTATGTTCTTTTATTTTACTTAAAAAAGAGTAATTTTTAAGACTTATTTCATAAAGGGTTACATATTGAATATAACAGCTGGAAATAGTTTTTAGGAAAAATATGAAAGAAATTATAAGTGTTATGTTTGATTGTTAAACAAATTAATATTTGATATTAAACGATCTTTTTTAATTTTTTTTCGACATTTTTTAGTAGACATCTTTGGACTATTTTGACATATTTGGTTTGTTTTTATACAAAAACTGAAAGAAAACGGTCATCATAGATTGATTTTAGTAATTCACTAAAATTAATCTAAAAACTGACAACTTGCAAAACACTTTTTTTACGCCTATAATTGCTATGGCAAAGGAGGGGAAATAGATGTTAAATCAAGTAATGTTAGTAGGACGTCTTGTAGATATTCCAGTAATGAAGACGACTAAAGGTGGTGTCAAAGTTGCTAATGCGACACTTCAAATTGAACAGGGATTTAAAAATGGTTTAGGTGCTTATGAAAGTGATTATGTAACCGTTTCACTATGGCGCGGCATCGCAGAGATGATAATAGAAACTGCTGCCCCAGGCAGTATGGTCGCTGTAAAAGGAAGATTACATTCCCAGACATTTGAATGTAGTGATTCTAAAATTATTACATCAATTGAAGTTATTGCAGAACATGTTTCTTTACTCGATAAATATTTTCACGAATATAAATAGTATTTGAGTTTGAGGCGCTTATTTGTTATAATATCTTAACGAAAGCGGGTGATAAAAGTGACTATTGATCAAAGTAAAATAAGAAATTTTTCAATTATAGCGCATATCGATCATGGTAAAAGCACCCTGGCGGATCGTATTCTTCAAATAACTGGAGCTGTGGCTGATCGGGAAATGAAAGCCCAGCTGCTTGATAGTATGGATCTTGAACGTGAAAGAGGTATAACAATAAAGTTAAATGCAGTTCAATTGAATTATACTGCTAAAGATGGTGAAACATATTTATTACATTTAATTGATACACCAGGACATGTTGATTTTACATATGAAGTATCGCGATCACTAGCGGCATGTGAGGGTGCCATATTAGTTATAGATGCTGTTCAAGGTGTGGAAGCTCAAACATTAGCTAATGTATATTTGGCATTGGATAATAATCTAGAGATTCTTCCGGTTATAAATAAAATTGATTTACCTAGTGCTGATCCTCAAAGAGTAATTAAAGAAGTTGAGGATGTTATTGGCTTGCCAGCTGATCATGCACCACTAATTTCAGCTAAAACAGGTTTGAATATTGAAGAAGTTCTTGAAAAAGTTGTTCAGGAATTTCCAGCACCGTCAGGAAGTATTAATAATCCAACTCAGGCTTTAATTTTTGATTCTTATTATGATAGTTATCGTGGTGTAATAGTCTTTGTACGAATAAAAGAAGGAAAAATTAAGCTGGGGGATACTGTTAAATTTTTAGCTACTAATGCAACCTATGAAGTTACTGAATTAGGCGTTAGAACACCAAGAGAAATAAAAAAAGAAGAATTGATTGCTGGAGAGGTTGGCTGGTTTTGTGCTTCTATTAAATCAATTCAAGACATTCATGTCGGAGATACTGTTACAACACTTGAAAATGAATCAGATAAACAGCTGCCTGGTTATCGTCAATTGAATCCAATGGTGTATTGCGGTCTTTATCCGATCGATAATGCTCGTTATAAAGATTTACGAGAAGCTTTAGAAAAAATGAGGTTAAGTGATTCATCATTAATGTTTGAGCCAGAAACTTCTCAGGCGTTAGGTTTTGGTTTTAGATGTGGATTTTTAGGATTGTTACATATGGATGTAATTCAAGAACGACTTGAAAGAGAGTTTGATCTCGATCTAATAGCTACTGCACCATCAGTTATTTATCATTGTTATTTAACAGATCGTAGTAAAGTGATTGTTGATAATCCTGCTATGATGCCCAGTCCACAAGTTATTGATCATATTGAAGAACCTTATGTAAAAGCATCAATTATGTCTCCAAATGAATTTGTCGGTGTAATTATGGAGCTGTGTCAAAATAAACGGGGTGAATATATAGATATCGAATATATTGATGATACACGTCGAAATATTATTTATGAAATACCTTTATCAGAAATAGTTTATGATTTTTTTGATAAGCTGAAATCTAGTACCAAGGGGTATGCATCGTTAGATTATGAGTTAATTGGATATCGAACTAGTAAATTACAAAAAATGGATATTTTATTAAATGGAGAAGTTGTTGATGCACTTTCTACAATTATTCATAAAGATTTTGCCTACAGCAGGGGTAAAATCATTTGTGAAAAACTTAAAGAAATTATTCCTAAACAAATGTTCGAAGTACCAATTCAGGCTGCATTACAAGGTAAGATCATTGCCAGAACAACTATTAAAGCAATGCGTAAAAATGTTCTTGCTAAATGTTATGGTGGAGACATTACTCGTAAAAAGAAATTGTTAGAAAAACAAAAAGAAGGTAAAAAAAGAATGAAGGCAGTTGGAAATGTTGAAATTCCTCAAGAAGCTTTCATGGCTATATTATCAGTTGATGATGATAAGTAGTACTTAGTACTACTTATTTTTTGGAATTTGTATTTTAAGCAAAGATATCCTAAATTAAAGAAATAGATTTGAAAAAAGTGATTTTGGGCACTTTCTTTATTTTATGGTAAATTTCTGTTTTGATTTACTTAAATGAGTAATTAGTCTATAATAATTAAGAAATGACAGGAGGCAAAAAAATGACATTTAACTTTAAAAATAATATGCATAAAATACGTTTTTATGGTGCCTTTGAACAAGAACAAGAACAAAAAAATAAACAGGATAATATCGTCAGCAGACGTCTGATCATTTTGCTT
>JAETPY010000160.1 GCA_021770925.1 Erysipelotrichaceae bacterium
CATAATCTCACCTCCTTTCCAGCTATGAATTGAAAAGTGTTTATCCCTCTTTCCGCACCATATCTGTACAGCAAGGTGTGATTTGCTTCCAAAAAAATGAAAATAATTAAAAAAACTTTTCGGGTATTAAAAAAGCCCGCACAAAATATAAATTTTGTACGAGCTACTGGTATAGCGTATTTAATTGTAAATAGTATGCTGTTAAATTGGGCTTGAATATACTGAATTGTACATAAAGCGTTTCATACGGCAAGCCCCCTTTACAACATTTAAACCTTAACCTTTGTCTTTTTGGTAATCGTATAAATATATTCCTCTGGTGTTGGGCGCTTATTTCCAAAGTATCGTTTAAAATTTGCCTGCACGTCTGGGTCTGTACTTTCCATAGTTTTGTCTATGGTATCTTGTAGCATAGCCCTAAATTCAGATACAGAAACACCTTGAGCTTTAGCACCAACTTTCATAATATAATTCATATTTCGTCTTTTAAGTCCTATCATTAGAACCAACTCCCTAAAATAAGTTAATCTTCTTTTTCAAAAATTAAATCTATCTTTCGCATACAGCCTTTTGCGTCAATTTCTGTGGGTAAAAACCCTGCGTAGTGATACCCCGTTTTTGCGTAACTGTCAATAATTTCTTTGTGTTTATCAGTACAAAGGAATACAACTCCTTTCGCATTATAGTTAATTTCTACATACTCATATTTTTTCATTTTTCAAAACTCCTTTCAAATACAAATTTATCTTTGGATTTATTGACTTTTACAAACTGGAATTATTCTTCTATTTTCAAATCATTACCCTCAAAAATAAAATTATTGATGTCAATCGGTAAACATATTAGAACACAAATTATAGTGTTTGGTTCTAAAGAATTTATTTTTTTTGTAGAATTATAGCAATAAAATTCAGATAATCTCCACCGCCAGCTTCTATTGCCTTACGGTCATTTATTGCATATTCATTATTTTGCTTTATCCAATCCGACCAAACTTCCGAATTACTTTCCATTTCATATATTGAAATTAAATCTGCCTTTTTACAATGACTAATTATGTTAGACCAATATGTTATATCATGTATATAATCAAGTTCTTCTGGTGTCCATGATAACAATAACTCTTCTGGAAGTTTCTCATGGCAATCTTTCTTCATGCCAGGAACTGTGATATAAACAAACCCACCTTTCTTAACAAATGGAAGCAATTTTTCATCTAAATATATAGGGTCACGTCCAAAATAATTATATGAATCTGTACTTACTACAGCATCAAAAAACTCTTTCTCAAATTTAAGTTCATTGGCGTCAGCTTTTACAGATTTAATTTGTGCAGAAGATAATCCCATTTTTTTGAAAAATTCTTCATTTTCTTTTGGCTCACTCCATAAGTCAACTGCAAAAACAACAAATCCATATTCTTTTGCAAGAAATACAGAAGTTAAACCTTGTCCACTTCCAAGGTCACAGACATAGCTACCAGACGGGATTTTATGATTTTGTAATAGTTCCTCTTGTAATTTTATAGGATTCGGCCCCATAATTTTTGTCTGTAAGTCGGGTGTAAAATATTTTTTACTGCGAATATATTCCATTTTCTCATCTCCGTTATTGTAATATTTTAATAGTTAATATTTGTGACTTATAACAATCTTCATTTTGAGTTTCTCTGCTGAAATTAAAAAGTTAGGTTTATATTTAGGACAGAATAAAGGATTATTTTACTTTCTCATTTATAATATATTTCTTGACAAATTGTTTAACGTGTGTAGTTAATTGAGTTTTTAAATCCCAACAATTTTCAACTGCGTCTGCTACACTTATCAATAGAAATAATGGCGCATAATATTCAATAGCAAGCTGTTTTGTATCACACTCTTGAAGAACACCTTTTTCAATCATTTCATTAAATATATCTTCTATATAACTGATAGGACCATTTACAAGACATTTTTGATAAAGCATATTCACTTTTAAATTTCTATATTGCTCTAGTATTAACATTTTGCGAAAATTAGACGCAAATTCATCAGTCACCCAAAAATCGTATTGTGCAAGAGTAAATGTTATTAGACTTCCAATAGTTGTATTTCTGTATGCATTAGGGGTTACCTCTATTGTGCTTTCTGGTACTTGATAATCCTTAGCTCGCTTATTATCAATTTGATACATACGTTCTACGATACAGTCAAAAATATCTTGCTTATTTTTATAATGTTTATATAATGCTCCTTTTGTCATTCCCAAGGCTTCCGCAATCATACTAACAGAAACAGCCTCATAACCATTCACTGCAAATAAGTGTAGTGCAATTTTTAATATATTTTCTTTTGTGTCAGACATTTACAACCTCCTTCTTTAGTAAACGAACGTTTACTTGTCAAGTAGTATAAAATGTAGTGTGCCTTTGGTTCATAGGTTGATTTCTCAATTGCTGGTGTTTTGTGCCTTGCACCATATTTCCTACATACATTTCTCTATGCAAAAGACTGTTGATTGTAAAGAATTGTACTCAAAGCTTTCCTTAACGTTAGCCCCCCTTAAAGCACTTTCTAGTATCTAAAAACATCATTCTACAACATAACAGATTTCAATAAACCTTAGTACATCTTGTCGTCCTCGCTATCTTTTGAACGACTGTTAGAATTTCTCCTTTGGTTATACTTCTTCATAATTACAATTTTAAGTAAGCCAACGACAATCAAAACCACAACAATGATAATCCACCAGTATTGTTCCATAACCTACTTCCCT
>JAETPY010000014.1 GCA_021770925.1 Erysipelotrichaceae bacterium
TACCACTTTTGTTAATATTTGAGGTTTAAATAGGTAATTATCCTCCACTTTAAGATGAAAAACTGCTTACTTTTTGGGATAAATAACTCTAGTGTCTTGTTTTTCAGCAGCCTCTCATTAAGGCACCTTTTCATAATGTTTATTTTTTCTATATAAATTATCGGTGAATAGATATGATTTTAGTATAAATTAATAATAATTTTTTAGTAGTTGTAGTATGAATATACAGCTGTAAATTTGAGTCGTCTATTGTCCCTTGGCTGACATTAAAAAATATTGTTTTTTCAATAAAATATTTACAATCAAATGCATTTTCTAAATATTATGAAGTAGACCTTTTGTTATATATTTTTAATTAAATTTATTGTCTATTCAACATCACTGGTATTTTGTAACAAGTCTTTATTTTTATTGTTTATAATTTACTCTTCTAAATTTATTAACATTATTAATTATATTTTCTGTTCGATTTCCAAGTATGACTTAATATATACGCAAAGGTTACTATAATATTAGTGATTATTTCTAAAATGATGATAAGTATTGTTATCTATAAAATTTTTACTTTATGAATTGAAGTTTAAATAAAGATAAAATTTATGATATAATGTTAAACAAGGTGATTAAAGTGAAATTGGTAAAAGAAGAGTATATTGATAAAAACTTACCTAAAGGATGGAAACCATATTATATTTATAAAATAATCGTTGATGATGAAGTTGTAGGGAAAATCACTCTACGTGAAGGAACTAGGGAAGAACGTTATTATGATGGACATATTGGTTATACTGTTGAAAAGAAATATCAGGGCCATAATTATGCTTATCAGGCAACAATGTTATTAAGAAAAGAGGCATTATTATTGGGATTTAATGAACTAATAATAACTTGTTCACCTGATAATACAGCTTCTAAAAAAACTATTTTAAAATTAAAGGCACAGTATTTAGAAACAGCTGTAATTCCTAAAAAATTAAGAAGGGATTTTGCTGTTGGAGAAATCGAAAAAGAGATTTATGTCATAAAGTTACAAGGAGATAGATAATGAGGTTTGTTCATATTAGTGATATTCATTTAGGAAAACTGCTTTTTCAACAGAATTTATTAGAAATTCAGGCAGATTTATTGGATCAGATAACTAATTATTTAGTTGAAAATGAAATTGATGTTTTAATTATGGCGGGGGATATTTATGATCGTAGTGTTCCTAGTAATGAAGCAGTTGAAGTATTAAATGATTTTTTATCATCGTTAATCTTAAAGCATCATAAAAAGGTTTTAATGATTGCCGGAAATCATGATAGTGCTGCTAGATTAAGTTTTGCTAGCGGTTTATTAAAACATGAAGGATTGTATATTGAAGCTCATTTGCAAAAGAAAATGAAACCAATTGTTATTGATGGGGTAAATTTTTATTTATTACCTTTTTTTAAACCTTCATATTATCGTTATTTATATGGCGATGAAAATATAATTACTTATCAAGATGCTTTTCAGGCTTATTTAAAAAAACAGGATATAGATTATAATGAACCTAATGTGTTGATAACTCATCAGTTTATAGCAGGTAATAAAGAAATTGTTCGCAGTGAAAGTGAAATCGTTTTAAGTGTTGGAGGAAGTGAGGTAATTGATGTTTCTTTAGTAAAACAGTTTGATTATGTAGCTTTGGGACACATTCATGCTCCTCAAAGAGTTTCAAATGACACTATTCGTTATAGCGGCAGTTTAATGCGTTATTCTTTTGATGAGATAAAACAGCAAAAAAGTATTGTTGATGTTGCGATTGTTGATAAAAAAGTATCATTTAAGTTAGTGGGATTGAAACCTAAACAGGATTTGATTAAATTTTCTGGATCATTTGATGAAATAATGCAATTAGATAATAATCATCATGATTTCGTTGCAGTTGAATTATTAGATACAGTGATTATTCCTAACGCAATTGATTACTTACGAACGAAGTTTACAAATGTATTACAAATAACGTATCCCAATTTAATTAATCAACAGCTAAACAATAATACTAAAGCTGATCTAGGATTTGAAAAACTGTCTTCATTAGAATTATTTGAACAGTTTTATCAAAAAATAAAAGGGGTTCCAATAGATGATAAAGCTAAGACAATAATAGCTAAAATAATGAAGGGGGAAGATGATCATGTTGCCTAATACCCTTACAATGTCGGCTTTTGGACCATATCGAAATGTTGTTAAAGTGGATTTTGAAACTTTTAAACATGATGGATTATTTTTAATTACAGGACCTACAGGGTCTGGAAAAACAATGATTTTTGATGCTATAACTTTTGCTTTATACGGGGTTTCTAGTGGAAGTGAAAGAAGCGGTGAACAATTCCGTAGTGATAAAGCGAATAATGATGTTCTTACATATGTAGAATTAGATTTTACTTTGCATGGAAAGCATTATATTATCAAACGTTCACCTAAATATGTTTTAGAGGGTAGAAAAACTCCTAAAATGCCGACAGCTTTATTAACTTTACCAGATGGAAAGATGGTTGATGGAATCAAGGAAGTAAATGTTAAGATAAAAGAAATTTTAGGAATAGATGAAAAACAGTTTAAACAAATTGTTATGATTGCACAGGGAGAATTTACTAAACTTATTTATTCTGGAAGTGATGAGCGTGAAAAAGTTTTAAGAAATTTATTTAAGACTGATGATTTAGTGTATTTAGAAGAAAAGTTAAAAGAACAGGTTAAAATATATCGTAATAAATATGACTTATTGTTTAATCAAAGAGATATGTTAAAAGGAAGTTTAGAAATTGATATTCAGGATCTTGATTATAGTGAATATTTAAAGATGTATAAAAAGAAATTGGCAGATAATGAGCTGATTTATCAAGCTAAATTTAATGAATATAATCAAATTAATCATGAATTGAACGTAATATCATTAAATAATCAAAGAATTAAGCATTTAGATAAGTTACAGCTTAAACTAGATAATTATTTAAATAATCAAGAATATTATCAAAAACTAAAAGAAAATCTTTTGTTATTAAGAAAGGCAATGAATTTACAAGCTGTTTATCAAGAAACGATTCAAAGTGAAAATAAAGTAAATAAGTTATTAACAGCTGCTGATGATAGTCAAAAATTATTGATAAATGCAAAAAAAGAATTGAATGATAAAGAAAAAAAGTATTTAGATGCCGCTAAATACAAAGAAAAAAAGGCTGAATTATCAATTGGGTTACAAAAAAATAAAGAACTAAAACAAATTTTTAAAGAATATCAAAATGATTTAGCAGTACAAACGAGTTTAAATAAACAGATAAGAATTATTAAAAGCAGATTAGTGGGTTTAGAAGATAAACAAAATAAATATCAAAAACTAATTGATAAAGATAGTATTAGTATTTCTAAATTAGATAAATTAAAAAGTGATTATGAACTAGTTAATCATGAATACAAAAAATTACACCAGCATAAATTAGAATTACATCGATTGAGTGAAGATTATGATAAGTTATTGTTAACTGAAGATCAGGGATATGATTTAAAGGATGAATACCAGAAAATTGAAGATATTTATTTAAAGGAAAAGCAAAAGTATGATTTAGTTGAACATCGTTTTCGTTTGAGTCAGGCGGGAATTTTAGCTAGTGAACTTAAAGAAAATCAGCCTTGTCCAGTTTGTGGATCCTTACATCATCCACATATAGCTGGTTTTGATAATGATATTGTTTATCATGATGATTTAAAACAGGCTAAACATAATTTTGATAAATGCAGTGAACGACGTAATGATCTTTATAATGCTTTAATGTTAAAACAACAGAAAATCTCTTTATTAAAAAATAAATTGGAATCAGATTCTAAACGACTTGGTATTGATGAAGAATTAGGAAAAGAGGTTTTTATTAGAGAACTAGGTCTTGTTAATATTGAAGAAAATAACATACTAAAAAAAGCTAAAGAGCTGGATAATGAAATTATTTATTTAAATAAATTAAAGATTACTTTAGATAATCATCTTAAGGATTTAAAAAAAGTTGAGGTAAAAATAGCTGATAATAATAACATGCTTAATAATTATAATGATCAGCTGCATCAATTAGTGGGGAAAATTACTTCATTAGATTATTTAAAGCAATTAACAGAGTCAAAAATTAATCAAATGATCATTGATAATGAAAAACAAATAAATGATTTAGACACTTTAATAAATACAATTGAGACAGATTATTATCGTTTAAAAGAAAAGACTATTCAGTTGGAAACTAACAATCAAGCAGTGCTTAAACAATTACAGGAAGAAAAAAGCAATTATCAAAACAGGTTAAATAATTATCAAGATAAATTAAAACAATTATTTGATGATGAAAAAATTTTTATTCAATTATTACCACAGATAGTTTTATTAAATGATAAGGAAAAAGAATATAATGAATATTTGATTGCAAAATCGACATTAGAAAATCAAATTAGTGAATTAAAAATTGAATTAGATGGTATAAAGTATGTCGATACTTCTAAAATAGAAGAAAAAATATCAGAAATGAAAAAAGAATTAGAAGTTCTACAAGATTCATTAAATAAACAAAAAGCGAAGTTAATGGCAATGACTAGTACAATAGAAAACATTAGTAAAATCGATAAGCAGTTAAATGACAATTATGAAAAGTATCAACAATATTTAGAATTGAGTGAAATAACTTCAGGTAAAAACGAATATCGAATTTCATTTGAACGTTATGTTTTAGCAGCATATTTTGAAAATATTTTAGCTTATGCAAATATTTTATTGAAAAGAATGTCGCAAGGCAGATATCAGCTATATCGTCGAGATAATCGTTCCAAGGGTGCTGCAAAACAAGGTTTAGAGCTGGATGTTTTAGATTTAGAAAGTGGAATGTTTAGAGATGTTAAGACATTATCAGGGGGAGAATCATTTAAAGCAGCATTATCACTAGCTTTAGGATTATCAAAGATGATTCAAAGTTTTGCTGGTGGAATAGAACTCAATACCTTATTTGTTGATGAAGGTTTCGGGTCTTTAGACCGTCAGTCACTAGATCAAGCGATTGATTGTTTAATTGATTTACAGCAGGAAGGAAAATTGATTGGTATCATCTCACATGTTAGTGAATTAAAAGAACGGATCGATCATAAGATCGTTCTTTCTAGAGGTAATAAAGAAACATATATTTCTATTGAATAATGTGGATATAAATAGTAAAATATACAAAGATTATAATGAAATGAGGAGATATGATGGCAAATAATAAGAAAAATGATGCAATATGTGCAATGGAAGATGATTTTGCTCAATGGTATACAGATGTATGTAAGAAAGCTGAATTAATGGATTATAGTAGTGTAAAAGGGTTTATTATTTATCGGCCATACAGTTATGCAATGTGGGAAGCAATTCAACAATATATGGATAAACGTTTCAAAGAAACAGGACATGAAAATGTTTATATGCCGATGCTTATTCCACAATCATTATTACAAAAAGAATCAGATCACGTTGAAGGATTTGCGCCAGAATGTGCAATTGTTACAAAAGGAGGATTAGACGATTTAGAAGAAAACCTAATTATTCGGCCAACTTCAGAAACTTTATTTTGTGAACATTATGCAAAGGTCGTTAATTCTTATCGTGATTTACCTAAATTATATAATCAATGGTGTTCGGTTGTTCGCTGGGAAAAAACAACTCGCCCTTTTTTAAGAGGATCAGAATTTTTATGGCAGGAGGGGCATACTGTTCATGCTAGTGAAGCTGAGGCTCGAGCTGAAACATTACAGATGCTGGACATTTATGAAGATACAGCTAAAAATTTATTAGCAATTCCAATGGTAACAGGACGTAAAACAGAACGTGAAAAATTTGCTGGTGCTATGGAAACATACACAATAGAAGCTCTAATGCATGATGGTAAAGCCTTACAGTCTGGTACTAGCCATTATTTTGGACAAGGTTTTGCAAAAGCATTTGACATGAAATTTTTATCAAAAGAAAATAAATTAGAGTATGTATATCAAACATCCTGGGGTGTTTCAACAAGATTATTGGGGGCTATTATCATGGTTCATGGGGATAATAATGGTCTGGTTTTACCACCACGGGTGGCTCCTGTTCAAGTAATGATTATTCCTATTCAGCAGCAAAAAGAAGGGGTTTTAGACAAGGCTTATCAGTTACAGCAAAGATTAAAAGAGGCTGGAATTAAGGTTAAAGTCGATGCAAGTGACAAAACACCAGGATGGAAATTTTCAGAAGCAGAAATGCGTGGTATTCCATTAAGACTTGAAATTGGACCTAAAGACATTGCTAATAATGCATGTGTTATTGCTAAAAGAAATGATGGTACAAAAGAAACATATTCATTAGATGAAAATCTTGAAAATACAGTTAAACAGCTGTTAGATACGATTCATGAAGAAATGTATCAAAAGGCCCTAAAACATCGTGATGAAAATATTCGTGAGGCCAACAGTTATGATGAATTTAAAGAAATTCTTGATACTAAAGGTGGTTACATCAAAATGATGTGGTGTGGTGATGAAGAATGTGAAGTTAAAATCAAGGAGGATACTGGGGCTACAAGCCGCTGTATTAAAGAAGATGAAGAATCATTTGGTGATGTTTGTCCAATTTGTGGCAAACCAGCTAAAAAGGTTGTATATTTTGCTAAAGCTTATTAGGGTATGGAACAGTTTAGTTTTGTAAGAGCTAAACTGTTTTTTATTGATTGATAATTGACATATCAACTATTTTAATTATAATAGTTGATATGTCAATTATTAGAGGTGGAAATATGGACAGATTAGGTAAGATAATTAATCATCTAGCAATATTAAATCGAAATGATAGTAATCAGCGGTTGAAACAATACAATTTAACTAGTAGTGAAGGCACAGTTTTATTAATTTTAAAAGAATGTCATAAACTTTATCAAGAAGATATTATTAAAAAATTACAAATTGACAAAAGTGCAGTGACAAGAATATTAAAAAGAATGGAGAAAAAGAATTTAATTAGGCGAATTCCAGCGCCTAATGATAAACGCTGTTATTTGATTGAAATAACGAAGGCAGGATTAGAAAAACAAAAACTAGTTGATAATGTATTTAGTAAAAAAGATCATGATATTGCTGCAGGTCTATCTAAAGATGAGCAAAATGAATTAAGAAGAATGTTAGAGATAATAAAAGATAATATAAATGGAGGGAAAAACAGTGAATGATGAAAGAATGGGAAATAAAAAAATATTACCATTGTTAGTGGAATTTAGTGTTCCAGCAATAATTGGAATGTTAGTAAATGCAATATACAATGTTGTTGATCGGATGTTCATTGGGAATGCAGCCGATTTGGGGGCAATAGGTATAGCTGGTATAACAATTAGTTATCCGATTACTTTAGTATTAATGGCAATTTCTTTGATGGTAGGAGTTGGTGGGGCTACCCGTTTTAGCATTTCACTAGGAAAAAAAGAACGTGAAAAAGCAGGAATTTATCAAGGTAATGCGGTAGTATTAACAATTATTTTCGGATTAGTTTTTATGATATTTGGAAATATTTTTATTGATGTAATTTTAAGAGCTTTAGGAGCTAGTGATAGAGTGATGCCTTATGCTAATGATTATTTATCAATTGTATTATATGGAGCAGTGTTTCAATGTGTAGCGATGTGTGGCAATAATTTTTCTAGAGCTCAGGGAAATCCTAAAAATGCAATGATCTCGCAGTTGATAGGAGCAGGTTTTAATATTTTATTTGATTATATTTTAATTATGAAATTACATATGGGCATGCAGGGTGCTGCAATTGCAACAATTGGGGGACAATTTTTAAGTATGATTTGGCAGCTTTGTTATTTGTGTTCAAATCGTTCATTGATTAAATTAGACGTTGAACATTTAAAATTGAAAATGAATTATGCTTTAGATATTGTTAAAACCGGAATTCCAGCTTTTTTAATGCAGATGGCTAATAGTGTTTTAAATTTTATTTTAAATGGTACATTAGGAAAATATGGTGGAGATATTGCTATTTCTGCAGTAGGTATTATTACGAGTTTTCAAACTATCTGTCAAATGCCATTAACTGGTTTAATGCAGGGACAACAGCCGCTAATAAGTTATAATTTTGGAGCAGTCAAATATGATCGTGTCAAAGAAACTTTAAAATATGCTGTTGCAGGGGGAACAATCATAGCGGTTATTGGTTTTTTAGCAGTAGAGATTTTTCCAGAAACCATTATTAAAATGTTTAATCGTGAAATGGATGTGGTTGCACTAGGAACTAGAGCAATTAGAATTTGGTTTATTTGCTTACCGTTATTAGGAGCTCAGATTATGATGGCTAATTATTTTCAGTGTATTGGTAAGATTAAAGTGGCTAGTGTGTTAAATTTATTGCGGCAAGTAATTATTTTAATTCCAATGATATTGGTTTTATCTACTGTTATAGGTCTAGATGGTATTTTTATGGCTGTACCTATAGCTGATTTTAGTGCTTTTGTAATTACGATTTATTTGTTTATAAAAGCAATAAAAAAATTATCTTAAATGATTATTTATTAGTTAAGATAAATTATACAAAATAGTGATTAGGGAATATTTTAGCTAATGAAAATGTTTTGTATAGAAAATCATAGTTTTATTAATTGTAATTTACAGTAAACATTGGATATGTTATAAAATTTTTTAATAGTAGTCGATAAGAAAAGCTAATTTCGTTTGAAATTAGCTTTTTAGTCAGTAATCTTAATTGAATTGATTATAGGCTGGTTTTGGGCTTCTACAGTACCATTGTTATCAGTTACAGGCACGCTAGCAGCAATTTTATCAACTACATCCATTCCTTCGTATACATAACCAAAGACAGCATATTGACCATCTAATGAAGTATTAGTTTGATGAACGATAAAGAATTGTGAGCTTGCACTGTCATAATCTTGTGAACGGGCCATTGAAATAGCTCCACGAGTATGTTTTAAAATGTTATCAACGTTGTTTGCACTAAATTCACCTTTGATCGTTTCATCAGAACCTCCAGTACCATTACCTTCAGGATCTCCACCTTGAATCATAAATCCGTCAATAATACGATGGAAAGTTAAACCATCATAAAAACCATCTTTTGCAAGTTTAACAAAATTTGTAACTGTAATTGGTGCTTCATCAGCATTAAGTTCAACTTTAATCAAACCATAGTCTTTAACGTCAATTTCAGCATGATGATTACCACTTAACAAGTTATCATTTTTGCTGGTTTCAGAACTATTGTTACTATCTTTGCTGCTGCCACATCCTGTTAGGGCTAAGGCTAGAAGCATAACCATCCCAATTCTAAATAATTTTTTCATATTATCTCCTTTTCATTTTCTCATTTATTATACAAAATATTGCTATTAATTGTCTATACAAAAATTATGAAAACTGAGAGATAAGCAGTAAATTAATATTATGAGGTCGAAAAATGCAGATTATATTGTCCATATAAAATTAATCAAAACTGTCATGATTAATTTAAGAAGAAATGTGATAAAATTAATGACAATGAAAAGGGGAAGTTTATGAGACAAAAAAGAATTGCTTTAATAAATGATGTTACTGGATATAGCCGTTGTTCTATTGCGGTGCAATTGCCAATTATTTCAGCTATGGCAATTGAAGGTGTATTTGTGCCTACTGCCATTTTATCAATCAATACTTATCATCCTGGTTATTTTTTTGATGATTACACAGATAAAATGAACGATTATATTAAGACATATAAAGACATTGATCTTGAATTTGATGGGATTGTAACTGGATTTTTAGGCTCTGCCAAACAAATTGATATTGTTATTGATTTTATTAAATACTTTAAGAAAAATACTTTTATTTTAATTGATCCAGTTATGGGTGATCATGGAAAATTATACCCTACATATACTGTTGAAATGCAGAAAAAGATGCGGGAGTTAATTCCATATGCATCAATTATGACACCCAATTTAACAGAATTATGTGCTCTTTTAAACATTGAATATCCAGGCAGGATACCTGATTTTAATGAATTATTTATGATGTGTAAACAATTAGCCAGTCAAGGACCAAAAATGATTGTTGTTACAGGAATTAGTATTGATGATGAGATAATTAATTTTGTTTATGAAGATGGTAAGGATTATCAAATTATTAAAGTAAAAAGAATTGGAGAAGATCGTAGTGGAACTGGTGATGTTATTAGTGGTGTGATTGCAGGAAAATATTTGTTATGTCACGATTTTTATCAAAGTGTAAAGTCAGCTGCGAATTTTGCTTCTAAATGTATTAATTATAGTCAAGAAATAGGTGCTCATAATCATTTGGGGTTGTGTTTTGAACCGTTTTTAAAGGAATTATAAGGGAGGAAAGATAAATGGTTATTTTATATACATTGAATAAGAATAGTTATATTGATATTAAGGAATTAGATGATTTAAAGGGAGTTACTTGTTACGTGAATAGTACTAATCGCTGCTGCTGTGCTTGTACTTTCTGCTTAAGAAATACTAAAGAAATGCTGGAGTCTAATTCATTGTGGTTAAAAAAAGAACCAGCTGTAGAGATGATTATTGATGAGTTTAAGAAGTATAATTTGAATGATTTTAAGGAAGTTGTTTTTTGTGGTTTTGGAGAGCCGTTGACACGCCATGATGATTTAATGAAAGTAGCTAGATATTTAAAGGAGACTAGAAATGATCTACCAATTAGAATCAATACAAATGGTTTATCTTCGGTTACTTTAAAAAGAGATATTACACCTGATTTTAAAGGATTGATTGATACGCTTTCAATTAGTTTAAATGCTCCTAGTAAGGAAGAATATTATCAGTTGACTAGATCAAGATATGGTATTGATTCATTTGATTATATGTTAGATTTTACTTTAAAAGCTAAACAGTATGTTAAAAATGTTGTTTTAACAGTAGTTGATATTATTGGTGATGAAAAGATTGCCAAGTGTCAAAAGATTGCTGATAATTTAGGTGTTATTTTGAGAGTACGTCCTTTTGAGGAATAGTAAATTGTTTATCTAGAACTGTTATGATATAATCTTATCGGTGAGGTAAATTATATGATGCAATTGAGTCGAGAAGAGAGAATGTTAAAGGTTGAAAGTATGACTAATATTCGTGATTTGGGCGGATATGAAACTCAGGCAGGATATTATACTAAAAGTCATAAGTTTATACGTTCAACCAATCCTAGTAAATTAACTGATGAAGAAAAAGAATATTTATATGAATATGGTATTCGGGTACAAGTTGATTTACGAAGTAATTTTGAATTAGAGCAGCAGCCTAGTTCATTAATTGATTATAAAGATGTTAAATATTATCATGTTGATTTGATGAAAGTTAAGGATCTAAATGTATTACCAAAAGAGATAGCAGATTATCAAGATTTAGCAGGTTTTTATATATTTATGCTGGAAACAAACAAAGAGCAGGTTAAAGAAGTATTTGAAATTTTTTATGATAATCCTTATGATGCAGTTATGTTTAATTGTTCAGCAGGTAAAGATAGAACTGGAGTTGTGGCTGCTTTGTTATTAGATTTAGCTGGTTGTCATGAATATGATATTGTTAAAGATTATTCTGAGTCCTATGAAAATAATTTAAAACTTATTCCAGAGCTAGAAAAGCTTATTGATGTACAAAATCGTGTTTATTTAGAATCAGAACCACGAATGATGATGAAATTTCTTGATTATTTGAGAAATAATTATGGTAGTGCTAAGGAATATTTGATAAGCTGTGGAATGGAAGAAGATAAAATTTTAGAAATAATGGAAAATTTTGTAATTTAATGAAGTAAATCTCCTATTTGATTTGTATAAGATAATAGGAGGTTTTTTTATGAAAAGAACTAATACTTTAACTTTTAAACAAAAACAGGATGCTGTTAAAAATTTATTTAAACAATACCATCGAGCTAAATTAAAATTATATTGCTTGGAAAATGTAAATTATTATCCTCAAGTAAGTGCGGGGGTTATTAGAGAAACAAAAAAGTATTATAAAAGATCAGTTGCTGAGCGTTTGAATAGTAGAATTGAGGATAAGGATGAATTAAAGAGTTTAATTTCTTCATTTGAAATTATTATTAAAGCATTGAGCCCAGATAGCCAAGTAATTATTACTAATGAATTTATAAATCAAAAAGAAGATGACTGGTGGGTTGATTATTATAGTCGAGCTACTTATTATCGTTTAAAAACAAGGGCATTAGAGGAAGTTTTATTTTATGTAAATATTATTTGAAGCATAATTACTTTTTTCTTGAAATGGTTTAAATTTAAGATATAATTAAAGAGAATTTGTAGAAGGAGAAATAATGATGCTTGAAAAATTTTTTAAATTAAAAGGAAAGGGAACTACTGTTAAGACAGAAGTTATTGCAGGGATTACTACTTTTTTAGCAATGGCTTATATTTTAGCGGTAAACCCTAATATGTTGCAGGAAACTGGATTGTCATATGAAGGTGTTTTCTTAGCAACTGCTTTATCTTCAGGAATTGCAACCTTGATTATGGGACTGCTTGCAAATTATCCAGTTGCTTTAGCTCCAGGAATGGGAGTAAATGCTTTATTTACATATACGTTAGTATTTACGATGGGATATAGTCCTGCTGCTGCTTTAGCTGCAGTAGTAGTATCAGGATTAATTTTCTTAGTTATTTCAATAACTGGTATTCGTAAGGCAATTATTAATGCGATTCCACAACAACTGAAATTAGCAATTGGAGCTGGAATTGGTTTTTTCATTGCTTTTATTGGATTGAAAAATGCCGGAATTATTGTCGGAAATGAATCTACGTTTGTAGCTTTAGGAAAATTAACTGATCCGGTTGTTTTACTTGCAGTATTTGGAATATTGATAACTGTAATATTAATGGCTAAAAAAGTTCCTGCAGCAGTATTTTATGGTTTAGTAGTTACAGCTGTTGTTGGAATTATTTTAGGGTTATTTGGTATAGAAGGAATGCCAGAGGTTCCTTCGGCAATTGTATCATTTGATTTAGATACTAGTGGATTTGGGATTTTTATGAATGGATTTGGAGAATTATTTTCTCATCCTGATTGTATTGTAGCACTATTTTCATTATTATTTGTCGATTTCTTCGATACAGCAGGTACTTTGATTTCGGTAGCTAATAAAACTAATTTAATTGATAAAAATGGTGAACTTGCAAATATCGAACAAGCGCTTGTTGCTGATTCAACGGGTACAGTAATTGGTGGGATTTTAGGAACTTCTACAGTTACTTCATTTGTAGAATCAACTGCCGGTGTTGAAGCTGGAGGAAGAACAGGGTTAACAGCTTGTGTTACAGCAGTACTTTTCTTTTTATCAATATTTTTTGCACCTGTTTTAAGTGTGGTAACTAGTGCAGTTACTGCTCCTGCTTTAGTTGCAGTAGGAATTTCTATGGCTACTCAATTAGGTGGAATTGAATGGGATGATATTGTTTTTGCAGCAGCTGGTTTTATTACTGTAATTATGATGATTTTAACGTATTCTATTTCTGATGGAATTGCTTTTGGGTTCATTGTTTATGGTCTTACTAGTGTTGTTGCTGGTAGAGCAAAAGAAATTAAACCAATTGTTTGGGTTTTGATTCTGGTATTTATTGCATATTTTGCATTAATTTAATCAAGAATTTTAAAAGTGAATATTAAAATTGAATTAATATAAAAAGATCACATCTTATTTATAATAGATTATGATCTTGTAAGCAGTTATTTAAATGTTATGTCTAAGCGCATAACATTTTTCTTTTATAAATATGTATTTAAAATAGCAGGCTACAAAATTGAAGAATATCACAGAAATTAGAAAATCTAGTTTAAGATTTTGGTTGAAAAGTTTATAGTCAACAATTTATTTTTAGATAATATAAAAAATTATTGAATTATTTATATGACAAACATCACTATTTAGTCATTATTGATATATTCAATGGACTAAATTTAATTTATTTACTATACTTGTTTATGACCACATATAGGGGAGGGAAGAGGATAATAAAATGAAAATAAAAAAATTTTTATGCATTATTTGTTTATTCATATATTGTATAATTTCCAATAATACCTCAGTATTTGCCATAGAACAGAGTCTCACTGAAGATGAGGTATCAGAAATTGCGTTTAGGGCAAATGTACCTGAAATTTTAGAAGCAGGAACTATAGATGATCCAAAAATTGTCTTTGATTCTAGATATGATTCAGTTACTGATGCTATTTTCATTCCAAGGGCAGTTCCTTCAAATTATGATTATTACCGGATATACAATTGTATTGTAGTATGCAAAGGAACTGGAGTTGCTGGATCGTCAGCATTAAATGCTCATATAAATTTTTATATTAATGTATTTTTTAAAGGAACATCTTGTGTAGGATATGAAAATCCAGTTGTTGTAAGCATAAATAATTATGCGGGAGCAACAGGTTATTCAAATCCTAAGGTAACAGTAACATCACAGATATCTTCACGGATTACTTTTAAAGGATCTTGTACTTTAACTGCTGGACAAACTTTTACGATGACAGGGACAAGTATACTTAATGTACCTTGATAGATCATTATGAGAAAAAATATTAGATTTCAAGATCCTAAAAGAACTAAAGAAATTCAAGAAGATATGAGAGATTGTGGATGGTCTTTAACAGGTCGAGGTTTAATTATTGGGGCTTTTATTATTATTGTAATACTTCTAAGTTATTTTTTTGGTATTAAATAAGTATTTAATTTATAAAAATACTTATGTGTGGTTTTAAAATGTAGTTATAGTAATAAAGTAGGCTAATTTATTTTTTAGGTGAGCCTACTTTTCTATAATGTTTAATTATTACTAATTATGTAAAAAGATCCAAAAATTTAAATATAATGCAAATAGAATCCAGCCAAGATATGGAAGAAGCAAATATGCTGCAATTGGTCTTATTTTATAGAAAAAACGAATTAAAATAATAACTGAAATGTTTAAACTAAGTAAAATTGCTAATGCTAAAAGAAAGTTTTGATAGTTGAAAAAAGTAATTGGCCAGGCAAAATTTAAAGCTAACTGAAAATAATACAAAATTAAAGCAGATTCTTTATGATTATCTTTACTGCGATGAATTAGATAGCTGGAAAAACCAATCAACACATATAAAACAGCCCAGACAATAGGAAAAATAAAACCTGGTGGAGCTGTTTTGGGTCGATTAATTTTTTGATAAAGCCCCATTGCATTAAATGTACACAGTGCGCTTAAAGCTCCAATCCCTAAAGATATTGCTACATTTAAGATTATATATTTATATTTTTTCAATTTGATCACCATGATTATTATTAACAATTTATAAAAAAATATTAAGAAGTGATAAAGATTGATAAAATATTTTCTATTTTAGAAAAAAATACTTCTATATAAAAACGGTTTCATGTATAATTAAATAGCGAGGTACTTAAATGAAATTAATATCATGGAATGTAAATGGAATTAGAGCTTGTATAAATAAGGGTTTTTATGATGTTTTAAAAGATAGTCAGGCAGATATATTTTGTGTTCAAGAAACCAAAATGCAAGAAGGACAAATTGAATTAGATAAGCATGGCTATTTTACTTATATGAATAGTGCTAAAAAGAAGGGATATAGCGGAACTTTAGTGTTTTCTAAGATTGAACCATTGAGTTATAGTTATGGAATCAATATTGAAGAACATGATCAAGAAGGACGTGTTATTACTTTAGAATATGAAAGTTTTTATTTAGTAAACTGTTATACACCAAATAGTCAAGATGAATTAAAACGTTTGGATTATCGGATGACGTGGGAAGATGCTTTTTTAGAATATTTAAAGATACTTGAAAAAAGAAAACCAGTAATTTTATGTGGTGATCTTAATGTTGCACATCAGGAAATAGATTTGAAAAATCCTAAAACTAATCGAAAAAATGCTGGTTTTAGTGATGAAGAAAGAGCTAAAATGACACAATTACTAGAAAATGGTTTTATTGATACTTTCAGATATTTATATCCAGATTTAAAAGGGGTTTATTCATGGTGGTCATATCGTTTTAATGCACGTAAAAATAATGCTGGATGGCGGATAGACTATTTCATTGTATCTGATTGTTTGAAAGAAAAAATTAAAGATGCACATATTTATACAGACATTATCGGTAGTGATCATTGTCCTGTAGGTTTAGACATTGATTTGTAAGAGATAAGCAAAGGAGTTTTTTGTATGACACCAATTATATTATTATCGTTATATACATTACTTGGAGTAATAATATTTTTCTTTGGTTGCGTAGCTTACAACAAAATAAAAAACAAGTAAGTAAAATGGTTCTTTCTTACTTTAGGGTAACATTAAAAAGAGATTTCATTAATGATTTGATAAATACTATCATTATTGGAATCTCTTATTTTTACTTACCCATTATCGAGTAAGAACTAGTAAAATTACTTGTTTTTTATATTGAAATAACTCCTAATGTTGAAAGGATTGAACTGATCAAAATAATCATTAGACCAGGAACAACTATATATTTCATACAAAAAATGTATGCTTTTTTACGTTTGAATTTAGAACTATATTCAACCTCATCAATAATAGTTTTAAATCCAGTCACTTTTATAATTAATAAACATGTACAAGCTGCTGAAATTGGCATCATAATAGAATTAGTCATAAAATCAAAGAAATCAAGAATGCTCAAACCAAGAGGAGAAATAAAATCTAAAACTCCAAAGCCTAATGAACAGGGAATTCCTAAAATGCATATTACTGTTAAAATAATAATACAGCATTTTTTTCTTGAAAAATTAAATTGATCTTGAATAACAGATACACAACATTCCATTAAGGAAATAGCAGAGGTTAAAGCAGCAAACAAAACTAATAAAAAGAAAATAATTCCAATAATATTACCCAAAGCTATACTATTAAATACTTTAGGTAAAGTAATAAACATTAATGAAGCACCAGCATTTAAAGTATCTGGATTACCACCTGAAAAAGCAAAGACAGCAGGAATAATCATTAAACCAGCTAAAAAGGCAATTAATGTATCCATTATTTCAACTTGAGTAATTGAATGTTCCATATCTATTTCTTTTTTCATGTATGAACCATATGTAAATAAAATTCCCATTCCAATTGAAAGTGAGTAAAACATTTGTCCCATCGCTGCTACAACAGTCATAATTGAAAACCTTGAAAAATCAGGAATTAAATAATATTTTGCCCCTTCAATTGCTCCTGGAGTAAACAAAGCATATCCAGCAATGAAAATAGCCATTATTACTAGAGTTGGCATTAAGATCTTACTACATTTTTCAATTCCTTTTTCAACCCCTAATAATACAACACTAAAAACTAGAACTGCAAATACCAATAACCAAAATACTGGCTGAATTGGTGAAGATGCAAAACTAGTGAAATACGTATCATTTACTAAATTGGCTGAATTGTTAGTAATATATTCAAATAAGTATTTACATACCCATCCTCCAACAACACAATAGTATGGTACAATTAACATTGGAATAATTGCATTTAACCACCCGCCAAACTGAAGTTTTTTAGCTCCTAATTGTTTATAAGCAGCAATTGGACTTTTTTTAGTTTTTCTACCTAAGGCAGTTTCACTGATCAAAAGAGTGAAACCAAAGGTAACTGCAAGGATAAAATAAGTAAATAGAAAAGTACCACCACCATATTTAGCTGCTAGGTATGGAAAGCGCCAAATATTTCCTAGACCGACAGCAGATCCTGCAACTGCCATTACATAACCAAGTTGGCCAGAAAAGGTACTACGTTTATTTTTTGTCTCCATTTCGTTCTCCTATAATAAGTCTTGTATTTTTTATTATAATAAAATTATATTGTAAAAGTCAAATAAAGTTGAAAAAAATATAATTTTAGTATGACCAGGAAGAAGTTATCAAAGAAACAAAAATATTCGATAAACAAGACAAGATTCTTGTATTTAAAAGTAATTCACACCAATGATTGCTATTCCCAAGATAGTTAAAACTATACCTGTAGCTCGATTTAAAGTGGCTGGTTTAGCTTTATTAGCAAACCTTGCAGCAATCATAGCCCATAATAATGTAGATGAAATACAGAAAAATAAGCAGATAATATCTGGAGTACCGCCAATAGCAAAGTGGCTGACAGCCCCAGTCAGCGCTGTAAAGGTCATAATAAAAACACTTGTACCAACGGCAGTTTTTAATTCATATCCTAATACACTAGTAAGAATCAAAAGCATCATCATGCCTCCGCCAGCACCAACAAAACCGCAGATAAAACCAATTAAAATACCACATAAAACAGATTGAATAAATCTTTTTTGTTTGTTTGCATTCGCCATCGATTCTTTAGTTGTCATAACAGGTTTAATAATGAATTTGATTCCCAAAATCAGGGTCATAAAAATTGAAAATCCTCCCATTGTACTGCTGGAAACAAGGCTTGAAATCCAACTGCCAATCATTGTAAAACATAATATGGTTATCATCATTACAATTCCGTTTTTAATATCGAGATTTTTATTTTTTCCGTAAGTATATGCACTGACAGCACTAGCTAAGACATCACTGGCAAGTGCAATTCCAACTGCATGATAAGCTGGCATATTTAAAAAAGTTATTAACATTGGACTAATTACTGCAGCAGCACTCATACCTGCAAAACCAGTTCCCAGCCCTGCACCAATTCCAGCGATAAAACAGATGATAAATTTATATAACATATATTAATTCTCCTCCAATGCTTGTTGCGTATTTTTTAAAATTTTAGAAAAAACATCAATTATTATTTGCTTTTCGTTTTTTGAAAGATCTTTAAGAATTGTTTCAAAAAAATTTTTTTGAACTAATTGACCTGCTTCAATGACCTCATTAGTACTGTTTAATAATTTTAAATGAACAGTTTTTTTATTATCAGGCAGGTATTTAGATTCAAGATAGTTTTTTTTAATTAGAGAGTTAATTGAAGTTGAGACATGGGATTTAGCTAATCTGCGTCGCTCAATAATATCTTTAGCACTATCATATTGCGGATTGTTAGCTAAAAATAAAAGAATGTCCAGTTCCATTCTAGTTAGGCTATATTGTTTGCATATAGGTTCTAACGAGACGGCATATAGTTTTTTTAATGATGCAATAGTATCTAAAAAATCGATAATCATATTACCTCCAAATAGTTCTTTTTAGAACTAAAAGTAATTCTAACAGTGAAAATATCTTTTGTCAAGAATAAAAGGATATTCAATTATTGAATATCCTTAGAGTAAACAATGTTGCCTTCTTTAATAGTTGTTAAAATATTAATTTTTAAAATTTCATCTATTGTTACTTTGCAGGGATTTTTATCTAAAATAATTAAATCGGCAATTTTTCCTTCTTTAATAGAACCTTTAATATCTTCTTCAAAATATTGATAAGCGGCATTAATCGTAACTCCCTTTAAAGCATTATAAATTGAAATTTGTTCATCTTTACCTAAAATGATTCCAGCTTTGGTTTCCCGCTTACAAGCACACCAGATACTTTCAAGCATATTAGGAGGAATTACTGGACTGTCTTGATGAAAAGTATATGGAAGTTCTTGTTTTAAAGCACTGTGAATACAAGAAATTTGATTAGCCCGCTGACCAAGATTTTTTAAATGGACATCGCCCCAATGATAAAGATGATTGACAAAAAAGCTGGGAATCATTCCAATCGCTTTTAATTGTGGTAATTGGTCAGGTCGCAGGGTTTGACAGTGAATCATTACTGGTCGAGTATTAGTAGGCTTGTTTTTGAAAGCATCTAAAAGCTGTTTAGCAGCTCTGTCACCATTACAATGTGTTATTAATTGGACATTGTTTTGTAATGCATAGTTTACATAATTAGCTGCTTCTTTATCTTGATAGATAGGATATCCGCAATAATCACCGCTATCCAAATAAGGTTTACTTAGCCAGGCCGTTTTACCTTGTGGTGAGCCATCAAGAAAGAGTTTATAACCGCCTAATTTAAAATGGTTATGATATTGATGATAAACAGTATTTTCTTGATATAATTTTTGATGGTCTTTAACATCAACGTAACCAACAACATCTAAAAATAATTTGTTTTCTTTTGCCAATAAATCTAATAAAGAAAATTCATCTTCTTTCATATAACCTTCTTGTACAGTCGTTATGCCATAGCTGGCATATATTTTTAAAGCTTCAAGAAGCAGCTTTTTTAAATCGGTATTTGTTTCATTTGATTTTGAAGCAATTGTAATAAAAGCCTGTTCTTCAAGATAACCGTTTAATTGATTATTTTCGTCATGTCCATACTTTCCACCTACTGGATTACTAATATTATTATCTATCTTGAATAATTTCATTGCTTTTGTATTAATAACCCCCATGTGTCCAGATGCATGAGAAATCATTACAGGATAAGTTATTTGATCAAGATCCTTGGCTAAAGGATGACGCTGTTCTTCTAAAAAATTATGATCATAACCAAAACCAATCAATAATTCATTTTTTTCAGGTTTGGTTATATTAATATAGTTATTAAAACGATTAATTATTTCTTTAATACTTTTACTATTACTCAAATCAACTAAATTTAATGTTTTGGCTAATGATACAACGTGACTATGACTGTCAATAAAAGCAGGCATTAAACATTTATTATTTAAATCAACTAATTTAGTATTATTAGGAATAGATTTTTTTAATTTTTCATAATCACCACATTTTTTTATAATTCCATCTTCAGTATAAACGGCTCCACAGCTGCTGTTTTCCATTGTTAAAATATCACCA
Organism: Erysipelotrichaceae bacterium; assembly: GCA_021770925.1. Taxonomy (GTDB): domain Bacteria; phylum Bacillota_I; class Bacilli_A; order Erysipelotrichales; family Coprobacillaceae; genus Thomasclavelia. The sequence continues at coordinate 20,840 of JAETPY010000014.1, forward strand.
TTATAATATAGTGTTCTCATTTTTTGACCTCCTAAATATATTATAGACCATCACTTTTAATTTTATGTAAACTATTGGTTTAACTTTTAGTTAAAGTTATTTGGAAAATAAAAAGTAAATCAGTTTTTATTAAACCAATTTACATATCTTGACTCTCTAATAAAATACAATTTAAATAATAATTAATTTTTGCATTTTTGATTATTGAAATTAACTCATCATTATAAGTTCCAGGCTGCAACCAAATATGCTTGATTTTTAGTTTTTGGCATTCTTTAACATAATCAATTCCAAATTTAGGATTTACTACAAATACAGCTGTATCGATTTTGTTATTGATAGCTGATAAATTAGGGTAAGTAGGGATTCCTTCAATATTTTTGTAGAGAGGTGAAATCGCATAGACGGTTTTACCAATATTTTTTAGACACTGATAAATTTTATAACCGTATTTTTCTTGGCTGTTTGTTACCCCAGTTACAGCAAAGTTTTGGCGATTTGTTAATACATCTTTAGCATTTATGATTTTAACTCCAGTTAAGATGGTAAGGCTGGTTTTATTTGTTCAAGTGCTTCTTTTTTACCAAACTCTTTAATTATTTTAATCATTCTAGACCCATTGCACTGGATAAGTACTGATTAGTCCATCATAGGTAATTATGTTTTTAAATGGCAGGATTAACATTTCAGCTATTGCAGGAGTAGGAATAACTTCTTCGATGTTGGAATAAAGACCTTTTATTTTATAATTGACATTATCTTTTCCACAAACTATAGCACCGTCCTGACGATGTTCAATGATAATAAATTTATCAATAATACCATTTTTAAAATTAGTGATAATTTCTAATTCATCACTATTAAAATTAGAAGGGGTATCATTAATAAAATCATTTATAATATTACGATGTTTTTTAAATAAAGCATCACGAATCTTAATTAATTTATCAGTTGGTAGATTTTCTTTGCGATAGATTTTTTTTTAGATTGGTTACACGTAATTTTTTATTTGCATATTCTAATAACCCTAAATAAACATTAAAAAATAAAATGATATCTTTTTCGCACATTCGAGCATTAGTTTGAATAGGGGAAAATAATATAAATCATCACTATCTTCTTCATCAAAATAGTTTGCTAAATCAATATCTTTTTGATAAAAATGTCATTTAACCATTCACAAAATGATGCAGGGTCACAAATTGTATTGATATAATTTTGAAAATTAGTAATTACATGGATACTTTCATAGCTCATAAGATTCTTAGTCAAAAAGTTTATAAACTTTCTATAATTTGGATGACTATATTTTCCATTAGCAATGTTTTGAAGTTCTTTTTTGGAAAATTCTCTATATTTAAATGTAGGATATTCTTTTTGAAGAGTGAGAATTTTATCACTAATATGTTCTTCAAGATATTCATAATTTTCAATTTTATCATTGTCAATAGATATGATACATTCAAGACTTTTTGCAGCAATTAAATAGTTGTATAGCTCATCGTAGTTTTTATCTGGATAATATTTTAAAAGTATTTTGATAAAGGTAGTGATGTTCATCACACCATAAACCATGATCATTCCTTTAATTAATTCGTCTAATTCACTTCGCTTCTTTATTACTTGTAAATTGATTTTTTTATGGCTTTAAGAACATATTCACTTAATTCTTCAGGAATGTAAAGAATAGCATCGATAGTATTAAAGTTAGGAAGCAATAGCATTTTTTTATATAGTAAAAGACTTAAATTGTTATTGCCAGCTTTAATCTGGTTATTTTTTTATAAGTTAATATATCTTGAATATTTTTTGTATTACTGTAGGTTTCAATGATTTCATCGAGCATTTTATTGCGAGTGATTTTTTTTATTCTTTAGGCATAGCTACGATATTGCAATAACATTCATAAATGGATTCTTTTCGTATGATAGTTGCAAGTTCTTTAAGTTTCATTTGTTTTTCTCCGATTCAAAATATTAATTTGTGATTTTGTTGTAGTAAAAATTATTAAATAATAGAAATATAATAATCTATATTGTTATTAAGTTTTTATTTTTTATGTTTAGATTTATGTCGAATCTTTTTACCTTTTTTGGTTCTTTTTTTATTAGGAGTTTTGGATATTTGCTTTGATGAAGAAAGATCGTCTTTAAAAAAGAATTATGGAAAGTGTTTAACTTATTTTGATACAAATCACGATTTTTATCATCTTTTGTTAATTTATAATATAATGCTAAAGTACGAAATAAATGTAATGTATCAAAATCATATTCAATTTTTTGATCAATATATGTATTTATTAATTCTTTAGCTAGATTAAGTTTATTTATGTGAATTAAGCTCGATAAATATGATTCAAGACAAATATAATTAGAACTATCTTCTTTAAGCCAATTATCAACCATTTATAAGCTTGATCATATTCTTTTAAAAACATTAAACATTCACCATAGGCAGCTTTAAAATGATCCAATTTATAGTTATCACAGGTAAATAAAGTTAGCATCTCGTTTAAAAATTCTTTTTGTTGTAAAAGATTATGCACGTTACATAGGGCAGTTAAAAAATCATCAAACCAGGTTATTATATTATCTTCATAATCAAGCTGGATTTCTAGCCATTTGAGTGTAACTTTTGGTTGATTGCTTTGTTTAATATTCTTTTTTATTTCATTCCATGCTTGTAACTATAGTTTAAGACATTGATCAAAGTTTTCATTATGAAAATAATCATATCCTTGATAAATAATCTCAATTGTAGTAATTGTACTTGTTTTTGATAATTTAGATAAATCATTAGTATAAACAATCTCGTTAAAAGTAGTTTGATACATGATCATATTTTGATATGTTTTTTCTAAAACTTTTCCAATTAATTGTTTAGCTTCATATTCACTGCATCCTTCATCTTGAAGTCTTAAATATGTTTCATTAGTGCATTTTTGTTGTTTTATTTTAATTTGATTTTCAATTATAGTTTAAATATCTTTTGTTAAATTCTTACTAGTCATAGTCGTCTCCTTTGTAGATATTTTAACATGTTCGTGATAAAAATTATAGACGAGATATTATAATATATTTAGTAAAATTTAATTTAGATAGCAGTGAAATCAAAGATGTTTATCAAGATGTGTTTTTTAGTAAAGATTTTAAAATAATCTAAGGATAAAAATTTTGGTACGAAAAGTTAGTGATGAAGCAAAAAATTAATACTTAAAATGAGTTTGGAAGTTAATCATATATTTTTTATTTAAATCTAGGAAAAAGGTTAAAACTAAGAAAAATAAACAGAAATTATTAATATTGCTGATTTAATTTATCAAAATGGAAAACGTAATGATGCAAATTATGATTTATGATTTTTAGCAAAATAAGTATAATTGTTGTCCAGTTGTTTTTTCTTTAATTTTATTGGTTATTTACAGCTATCATAGAGGAATTGGAAATTTTTAACACGGCAATTGATTCGTTTTTAGTTGATAATAATATTAAATTATATTTAGTGCTGTCTAAATAAAAAGATGTTAGAACAGATTGTCAGTCTGTTCTAACGTCTTTTAATAATTTTTTATATAATTCAAGATCTTCTTTAAAAGTATCAATAGATGTCTGCCAAAAAGCTTTATCTCTTAAATCAATATTAACATTTAAACAGACTTTTTCTAATGACATTTTACCAGTTAATGAGAGTAGTTTTTCATATGTATTACTAAATGAAAAACCTTCTTTTTGGTATATAGCATATAATCCTTTAGCCAGCAGGAGTCCAAAGGCATATGGAAAATTGTAAAAGGAACAATTGGCATAGTAGTAATGAGGTTTCCAAGTCCACATATATGGATGAAGATAATTATGATCTAAACCATCGCCATAAGCGTCAATTTGTGATTGAATCATTAAGTTTTTAATTTCATCAACTGATAGTGTACCAGCTTCTCTTTTTTCAAAAAAACGACTTTCAAATAAATATCTTGAATAAATATCTACGATTACTTGAGTAGCACTAGATAATTCATCTTCTAATAAAACTAGTTTAGTTTTATTATCAGCATCTTTTAAAGCTGCTTTAGTTACTATGGTTTCACAAAAAGTAGATGCAGTTTCGGCAATTGGCATCGGATAATCGCTGTTTAATATAGATTCACTAGTTAAACATTCACCATGAAAACCATGTCCTAGTTCATGGGCCATAGTTATGATATCAGCAAAACTATTTCCATAATTTAAAAGAAATCTACTTTCTTTGATGCTATGTAAGTTACAACAAAAAGCACCACCCACTTTACCAGTATGAGGATAGACATCGATCCAATTATCATTGATTGCTTTAAAAGCAAAATTGCCTAAATGATTAGAAAAAGTATTGAATTGTTTAATGATAAATTCACAGCTTTTTTCATAAGGACAGCTGGTATTATCTTCAACTACAGGAGCATATAAATCATACCATGGTAAACCGTTTTGATATCCCAAGTGATTAGCTTTAGTTTTTAAATAATCTCTAAAAATGTCAAGATTTTCATTCATTGTTTCAAGTAAAATATCTAAAGTTTCTTTAGACATTCTTGCATTAATTAAAGTTCGTTCTAATTCATTTTTATAGCCGCGTAATTTAGTTGTATATAAAACTTCACCTTTAATGCCATTTAAGCAGGCAGCAATAGCTTGTTCTTTATCTTTATAGCTTTTGATTTCAGCTTCGTAGGCTTTTTTTCTGGTTTCTTTATCTTTGTTATAAGCCATATTTAAAACTTCTGTTAGGGGATATTTTTTGCCATCAATGCTTACTTCAATTGAAGAAATCAGCTGGTCTTTTAATTTACTAAAAGCATTACTTCCAGTATTTTGCATATGGGCAATGATACTTTCGCTTTTTTTATCTAAAGAATATTGTTGATTTAATTGAATTTCTTTTAAAATAAATAGATGTTCTTTGACTAATTTAGAATCAAGGGCATCTAAATCAAAAGAAGCAATCCATTGTTTATTTAAAGTATCATCTTCTACAAATGATGCTAGCAGATTGTCTAATTGATCACTATATTTTAAAGCATCTTTATTAGTTGTATCAACTGATAAAGTAAGATTAATGAAATTAGCTAACTTTTCAATGATTTGATTAATTGTAATAGTGTCTTTTAGATAATTTTCTAAAGTTTCTACATTATCATGATTACGATAAGTGTTGATTTGATTTTGAATAGTAATAATTTTATTAAAATCATTAATAAAATTTGGATCATTAAATGATGTATATAATTTAGTTAAATCCCATTCTTTCATTAATTTATCACCTCTAAATTATTATACCAGTTTTTAAACAATATATTGTGAAAATATAAAGTTTATAAGTAAGGATCTGAGGTAACAGGTATAAATTAATATGGGTTATAGTAAAAAATAATTTAGTAGGCTAAGATTGATAGATTTATAATGCTGGTGAAAAAATTAGTGTCATATTTAGAAAAAGTTTGTTAGAATATTTATCAAACAAAAAAGAGTAAAAAGATCTATTTTATTATGGTTTTTACTCGATAATAGATAATTAAAAATAAGGGGTTAAAGGCAGTTATATCTTATCAGTGATATAAAAAACTTTTTTTACATTTACCTTAAAGTAAGAAAGGTCAATTATTGTTTTATGATCTTTTTTGATTAATTAAATATTGCTGGTAATATAATTAAACAATTCTTCTTTTATAGGTGTTTCTAATTTATATGTAAATTGAATTGCAGAATTTTTGTTATCAGGAAGTTTTACATTAATAGGTTTATCTATGGCATGTAATTGTCCCATGTAATAGAATTCTTTTGAGGTAGAATCGTTTTTGTTTTTTCGTACAAATAAATGAATTTGAATATGATTTTTGTCTTCGTTATAGATTCTTTGAATTTCATCAGAATCAATACTACGATTTGGTTTAGAAAAACAAATCAAGGTACCAGCATCAATAAAGCGATGCAAATATTTGCCACCATGACTAGCGTCATGGTCATGATTAATAAATACAGGCATTGTATTAGTTCGTTGATCGAATTTATAACCGCCAATATTAAGTGGAACAGCATTTACTTCCCAATTTAATAAACGACATACATCTTCATAAGTGTATTTTTGATATAAACACAAATCTGTATTTTTGTATGTATTGTTGTAATACTGCTTATAACGATTAATTCCAAAATCAATTACTTCAAGTAATTGATTTTTAAAATTATTATCTTTTAATAAATTAGTCAACTGTGGATGAGTGTTTAAATTATTATCAATAAAAATGGCATCTTGGAAAGTGGCTTTAGCCCCACCGGTAGCAAATTCTTGTTTTAATTGATTGATTATTGGAAGATAATTTATTTCTTTAAATTTAATATTATATTCATCAAATAGCTGTTTCTTTAGTAAAGGAATAATATTATTTTTATTTTTAATACATAATTTTATTGCTAATAGTTCGTGAATACGTTTTCCAGCGGCAAATTTATTAGAAACATATTCAAGATATTTTTCTTGCAGTGGTGTAAATTTGATCATATATTCTTTTTCATATTTACTTAGAAATTTATGATAGGATCCAAGACTTTTGTTTTGAAAGATTCTTAGAGGATCAATCGAATCATATTTATTAAAATCTGATAAATTAGGAATTTTTCCTAATTTACATTTTAATTCCTGATAACTATCTCTAATTATTTTTAGATCATTAAACCTGGCCTGATCAATAGATGCATAGATCTTCTTTTTAGAAATTAAATCAAAATTAATTGTTGAAGTACCAGGTAATAATAAACTGCCATCATTTACAAATCTTCTGAGACTGTCTTTGTTGTAAGTGTAATTACCACTTAAAGCAATAGGAATTAAGAAGTTTTTTTCATAATTACCAATAAAATCAATAATTACAACATAATCTTTAGAAGTGTTTTTACGTAAGCCGCGTCCTAATTGTTGTACAAAAATAATTGCTGATTGAGTAGGACGTAACATAATAATTTGGTTTACTTTAGGAATGTCAATACCTTCATTAAATATATCAACAGTAAAGATATAATCTAGAATATCATTTTCTAATTTATCAATTGTTTTTTGACGTTTTGTTTCACTATCATCACCTGTTAGGGCAACTGTATGATAGCCACGCTGGTTAAATAAATTTGATAGCTCAATTGCTTCATCTTTACGACTGCAAAAAATCAATCCTCGCACTTTATTTCCAGAATGACCATATAAATTAATTTTATCAATAATATGATCAACACGAACGCTATTAACTAAATTATTGAATGATGTTTTATCATGAATACTTATACCATCAATAGAAATATCAGCTATCCCATAATAATGAAAAGGACACAATAAATCATACTCCATTGCCTGCTGTAAACGAATTTCATATGCAATATTATAATCAAACATTTTATAGATATCAAAATGATCAGATCTTTCAGGAGTAGCTGACATGCCTAATAAAAATTTAGGTTTGAAATAATTAATTAGTTCTTGATATGAATTAGCACCAGCACGATGCACTTCATCAATAATAATATAATCAAATGTATCAGGTTCAAACATTTCACGATATTCCTGTTTATGAATAGTTTGAATCGTTGAAAAGATATAATCACTATATATATCTTTATTATTACCTGTAAAAAATCCGAAAGTATGATTTTTAATGATATTTTTATATGTATTCATTGCATCGTGAACAATGTTTTCACGGTGAACAACAAAAAGTATTCTTTTAGGAGCAACATTTTTTACATCAAAAGCACTTAAATATGTTTTACCAGTACCTGTTGCTGAAATTAACAAAGCTTTGTTTTTATGATTATTTCGTAATGTTTTTAATGAAGCTAGCGCTTCTTGCTGCATTATATTAGGCTGGATATTTTGATGTTTATGATTAATAGGCATATTTTTAGGAATGTATGTTTTTTCGTATGCTTCTATCCATTCTTTAGTTAAAGAAATTGAGTGCTTCCACTGTGTCTTAAATGCATGAGTTATTTCATCAACCAAATTATGACTACTATTAGCATCAATCATAATATTCCATTCTTGATTTGTAGCTAAAGCTGATTGGGTCAAGTTAGAACTACCGATAATGATTTTATAGTTATTATTATTTTTAAAGATATAGCCTTTAGGATGAAAGCCTATTTGTTCGTTTTCAAAAATACGAACCTCAATGTTATTAAACATTAATAATTCTTTAAATATATTAGGATGATTAAAACCTAGATATGTTGATGTAATAATTTTACCTTTTATTCCTTTGTCTTTTAAATCTATTAAGGTTTGTTTTAGTACAGCTAATCCTGATTTGTTTATAAAGGCAACAGAAAAGTAAAATGTATCACATGTATTTAATTGAGTTATTAATTCGTGTGATATTTTGATACCTTGTTTGTAGTTGTTGGTTAATAGTTTAGCATTATCTTTATTAGTAATTACATTTTGTGATAGTAATGATATATTATTCATGATATAACTCCTTGTAACCATTAGTATAAAGTATTTTATTGTCAATAACTAGCGATTTACTTCTATAAATGATAAAATATAGAAAGAAATGGGTGATATTATGGCTGATTGTATGACAAAAGAACAACGCTCTAGAAATATGTCACATATAAAAAGTAAAGACACTTCAATAGAGTTAAAGGTTAGAAAGTATTTATATCATAATGGTTTTAGATATAGAAAGAATGTTAAAACATTACCTGGTAAGCCGGATATTGTACTTTTAAAATATAGAACTGTTATTTTTATTAATGGCTGTTTTTGGCACCATCATTTTAATTGTAAATATGCAACATTGCCAAAGACGAGACAGGATTATTGGCTGAAAAAAATTAATAGAAATGTTGAAAATGATCTAAAACATTATAAAGAATTAGAACAAATGGATTATAAAGTTATTGTTGTATGGGAGTGTGAACTTAAAGAGTGTTTTGAATACAGGATGAAAGAACTGATAATGGAAGTAACTAGCAATTAATGAGATTTAAAAATAAAATAATGCTTGTTATATTAGTTTTTATAATTTTAGTAGTGATAATTGGAATTATTTATAAAATAGGAAATATGTAATTTCGTTTAAAATACTTTATTAAATAATTTTTAAATGTATTTTAAAGTTTTTTAATTAAAATAATTATATAAGAGTGATTTTTATTTAGTTTTGATCAATTATACAAATATGAAGAATTAATTATTGTTTTGTGTATTTAATTGTATACAATCATATAAAAACCCAAGAAAAATATATCTTGGGTATCATATTTTTTTAATCTGTAAATTTTTATTTGTAAATTATATTATTTATAATACATTTTTATTTTATAAAAATAACGTGTAATTATTAAAAATGGCTAAAGAAAAATCTAATTATCCTTTATTTTTTTTAGTCTTTTATTGTAATATTGTTCAACAAATTCATGTACAACATGTTTATTACTTTGTTTTTTTAATGTGTTTGAAATTTGTAGAGTATTTTCTGAAGAATACTTGAAGTTTTCCCATTGTTGCGAATTTTCTATACAGATTTCAATCAGTTTTTCAAAATCAAGGACTCTGGGATTATTTTTATAATGGGTATTCTTAATTTTTCTTGTTGTTGTGATGTGTATATTTGCTTCATATAGTGTATCTAATACCTCTTTACTAATTGCTTCATCTAATGTAACTAAAAACATTTCTCGTGCTCCTGTCCGACCCATTTCTTCAGGAACTTCTTGCCATCGTTCTCTTAAGGTAGTCTTTGCACTAATAAGAATTGTATTTCGTTTATTAATAATATATTCAACTACACCAGGTGAAACTACATCAACAATTTTTCCTAATCCCTTTTTCATAAATTCATTTTTTCCGATATTTCCTTGACTATCTATTGGTATACCTGCACCAATTAAAATTAATTCAATAATACTTTCAAACTCTTTTCCAGCTCTACTTCTTCTGCTTTGGGTATTAGAAAGTGTTAATGCATATATATGCTCTGGATATTTTTCTACAAACCATGTGATGGCTTCAAATGCACTTAGCTTTTCAATTGTTTTATTATCAATAAGATAACTTAACATGTTTGATGTGAATTCTTTTTCTCTGGGGTAATATTCATCCCAACAGCTTTTTCTTAATTTTTCAACAATATTACTAGCTTCAGACATGAAATAATCTATCCCAGCTTTATGATATCCAAGTTTAATAAAATTATCATAAACAAGTTCATAAGGTTGTTTAAACCAGATTTTTCGTTCTGTTTTGACTATTTCTCTATATTCTTCTACTGAAATTTTTTGCATAATATTAAACCTCTTTCTTGAAATTATCTTCCATGTATGATAAAGTGTCGTTGGCAGGACAAATAGTCCTCTTAGTGACACTTTATTGATAAAAGGAGGATATCTATGTCCATTATAACACAAGGTAATAATGATTCACCTGCAAATTTAATAAAAAGAAAACGAATTAAATTACATATGACACAAAAAGAATTAGCTGATGCTATTGGCATGTCTAAGTTTGGGGATAGGACTATCCGTAGATGGGAAAATGGAGAAAGTCAGCCTTCTATAATTGAATTAAAACATATTCTAGAATTTCCTGAGAATGTTCCTTTTCCTAATAATGATGAAGCTCCATATAAAATGATTGATTTATTTGCTGGTATTGGAGGAACCCGTTTAGGATTCCATATGACAGGAAAGGTGAGGACTGTTTTTAGTAGTGAAATTGATAAATTTGCTGTTAAAACGTATAGGGCTAATTTTGGTGATGAACCTGCTGGGGATATAACTTTAATTTCAGAAAAAGATATTCCAGATCATGATATTCTTGTAGGTGGGTTTCCATGTCAAGCGTTTAGTCAAGCAGGAAAAAAATTGGGTTTTGAAGATACAAGAGGAACTTTATTTTTTGAAATTGCTAGGATTATAAAAGAAAAAAGGCCAAAAGCATTTTTATTAGAAAATGTAAAAAATCTTAAGTCACACGATAAAGGGAATACGTATAGGATAATAGAAAAGACACTTAAAGATTTAAATTATGCAGTGAAAACTGTAATATTTAAAGCAAAAGATTTTGGCCTTCCGCAGAATAGAGAGCGTATATATATAATAGGCTTTGATAAATATAATATCCAAAATTATGATGATTTTGAAGTTCCTACTCCACCATTTATAAAAACTAAGGTGGGAAATATTTTGGAATCTGATGTTGATGATAAATATACAATTTCTGATAATTTATGGCAGGGGCATCAAAGACGAAAAGCTGAGCATAAAGAAAAGGGTAATGGTTTTGGATATTCATTATTTACTGCAGAAAGTCCATATACCAATACTATATCTGCAAGATATTATAAAGATGGAAGTGAAATTTTGATAGAACAAAAAGGGAAAAATCCTAGAAAGCTTACTCCACGTGAAGCAGCTAGATTGCAAGGTTTTCCTGAGAAATATATTATACCAGTTAGTGATACACAGGCATATAAGCAGTTTGGTAATTCTGTAGCTGTTCCTGTAATTAATGCAATTGCAAAAAGTATTTTGGATGTATTAGATAGATTAGAATAGTATTAGTATTGATGAGATTGTAGTAAGGGGAATAGTGAATGAATGGTTAAAAACTATTTATTTGCTACACTACCACTATTAGTGCATTTTACAAAGCTAGAAAAAACTTTTAGATGATGCAGTGTTGCCTGCTGAAGCTTTCTTTTTTGTTGAAGTAACTGATTCAAAAAACACTTTTATTCCAATGAATGTTGATGTCATTATATCAAATTCAATTCTTCATTGTTTGAAAGGATTATCGATGTCTTAAAATGATTATTGATACTGATAAAGTTGAAAATATCTATGTTTTTAGTCAATATGTTGACATGAAAAAATCAATAGACGTTTTATTTTAAATCATTAATTTTCAGTTTCAAATGGAATATACTTGATTATAACCTTTTTATCTTTATGATAATTTTAACAAGTAAAAGGTATGCTATTTGACGCTTACGACACAGATAATGATGGAGACTAGTTTTTATGAACAGTCACAGACAGAAAGTCTATGGGGTTGTTTGTAAATGCCGGATATTTAACAGTAGACCAGGCGATACGAAAAAACAGATACCGAATCAGAGTTCCCAATGAAGAAGTACAGCAGGAATTTATGTCGCTGACAGCCCATCATTTACAGGTATCAGAAAGTATTAACGAAAGATAAGAAATTATTTGAAAACAGTTATTATATGATGGTACTAGGAATGAGTGCCTGGCTGACAAGAGAGTATGAAATAATCAGCAATCGAGAAGCAGGATCAGGGAGATGTGATATTATTTTAAAGGGGAAGAAGGCATTGTTGTCATATGTAATGGAATTCAAGTATAGAAAGGATAGGAAAGAATTAGAGAAAGTGGCAGATGAAGCAGTGAAACAGATTATTGAAAAGGGATATGATAAAAATCTAAAAGGAGAAATAGTATATATAGGATTAGCTCATTGTGGAAAAGAAGGAGAAGTTAAATGGGTGGAAAAATAACTTATTTGGGAATATTGAAGATTTGTGTAAGTTGTTATAGAATATTTAAAATCAAGATTTATCAAAAATTATTAATGAACTTATCTATATAAGATAAGTTCATTTTCATAAATTTATTTTAGAGGTGCATCTTCAATAATATATTTTTCTATAATATCTTCTGGTATATATATGTCATTTTTTATCAGTTAATATAACGAAATTTTGTATATTTGTTTTTTATATTTAGGGAAATTTGGTAGTTTAATTGCTGTTTTTTTAGTACAATTAAGGTATATTGTATTTTAATGAGGAGAAAGAAATGAGCAAACAGACTTTATTAGATGAAATTTATATGTTAAAAGAGGAAAATAAAAAATTACGGCAATTACTAACTAAATATGGATATATATTTGATGAAACTAAACTTAATTCTGCTGATAAAATGAAAATATATTGCAGTTATTTTAGAGGTCGTGATGATATTTATGCCTGTTTTTATAAACAGTTCGTATTTCCAGCATGCTATAACCGAACAAAGGGAAATTGTTATTATGAAAAAGGTCATAAAGTTTGTTCAAAATGCAATAATGCAAATTTTATCCCGTTAACTGATGATGTAATAAGAAATCATATTTCTAAATCTGACCAAAGAGCAGGTTTATATCCATTGTTAAAAGATAACACATGCTATCTTTTAGCTATTGATTTTGATGAGGATGATTGGTTTGATGCTATGTTAAGTGTATATCGAGTTGCAAAAAGAAATGGTATTGACGCTTTAATGGAACGGTCTAAATCAGGAAATGGTGGGCATTTATGGGTATTTTTTGATAATAATATTTATGCGTCTTGTGCACGGAAATTAGGTTTTTTCTTATTAGATGAAGCAATGAAAATAAATAAGCGAATTTCATTTAATTCTTTTGATCGTTTATTTCCTAATCAAGATACCATGCCAATTGGTGGTTTTGGTAATTTAATAGCTTTGCCGATGCAATATTATGCTATAAATAACAATAAAAATACATTATTTATTGATGAGGATGGAAAATTAGTAAGTAATCAGTTTATTCATCTTGCTAATATCAAAAAGACTAGTTTATTAAAAGTAGAAGAAATTTGCCAGAAAAATACTGAAAGAGTTTTTAATAATAAAATTAGTGAAGAAGCAGCTGTGAAATTTAATAATGAAATAAAAGTAGTTGAGGAATCAATGTTAAAAATTTATCGTTTAAATTTAAATGCACTTACACTTAATACAATTAAAAAAACAGCTTCAATTTGGAATCAGGAATATTTTTTATTTCAAAATATGCATCGTCCTATATATCATAAAACAACTCCAGCTATTTTGTCTGAATATGAAGTATTAGATGAATATTTATATCTACCTAGAGGATTAAAAAAGAAGTTATTAAAAATTTTTGATGATAGATTACAAATAGAAGAAAATACAGAATTAGGTCATAAAATAGAAGTTGAATTTAAAGGAAAGCTAGTTGAATATCAAGAGAAAATTATTGATGAATTAGATAAATATGATTTAGGTGTAGTTGAAGCTCCAACCGGTTCAGGTAAAACTATTATGGCTTTAGCGATGATTGCTAAATATAAAGTTAGTACATTAATAATTTTGCCTGGTAAAGAATTATTAAAACAATGGAAAAGACAAATTGATATATTTATTAAATATCCTCAGGCAAAGTTAAAAAGAGATCATTATATTGGAGAATATACAGGAAGCAAAAAGAAATTAATGGAAAATATTGATATAGCAACAATTCAATCATTAGTAAACATTGAAGATTTTAATATTTTACAAAAATATGGATTAGTAATTATTGATGAATGTCACCATTGTGCTAGCAATACATATCGAACAGTATTAAAACGGCTGAATGCTAAAAGAATATATGGATTTACAGCTACACCAGAACGTCAAGATGGACTTGAAGAAATAACATATATGTATTTAGGAAAGATCGTTGCAAAAGTGAATGAGAAAGATATTGCTAAATATCGAGATTATGAGCAGGTTTTGATCCCTCGTTTTACAACGTTTACGATGCTGGAAGAAAAATCTAATTTTGTGGAAATTGTTAATATTCTTATAAAAAATGAAAAAAGAAATCATTTGATCATTATGGATGTAATTAAGGAATTTAGAGAAAAAAGAAATATTATTATATTATCTGATCGAATAGAGCATCTTGAGTATTTATATGATCAATTAAGAAATGTTGATGAACATGTTTATTTGTATTTAGGTAAAACTAATAAAAAAGATAAAGCAAATATTCTTGAAGAACTTAGATATACTAATGATTTTAATTACATAATTTTAGCATCATCAAAACTTATTGGTGAGGGCTTTGATTTACCAAGTTTAGAAACTATGTTTGTGACAACACCATTTTCATGGAAAGGAAGGACAAAACAATATTCAGGTAGACTACATCGCCAAAATGAAGGAAAAGAACTAGTAAGAATATATGATTATGTTGATCAAAAAGTTGGAAGACTAGCTAAAATATTTAATACTCGGCTCAAGACCTATTTAAGTGAGGGGTATAAAATTTTAGAAAGTAAAGAACTTTCATCATTAAATCGATATTTGTATAGTAGTTATATTAAGGCATTAGAATTGGACATGTTAAATGCAAAAGAGGAAATTATTATTTATAGTTCTAAGTTGACTTTTTCACTAATTAAAAAATCCTATCAGTTTATTCAATCTTTAATATACGATGGGATTAATGTAATTGTAATAATAAAATCACAGGTATCGAAAAATACTGATGAAACTGCATATTTAGAAGGACTTGGAGTAAAACTTATTTATAGTGAGGCACAAATCAATAATATTATTATTGATAACAAGATTTTGTGGATACCAAATTATGGATATTATGAAAAACAGAAGAATGTAAATGCACTTCGTATTGAAGATGTTAATGTTATTGAGGAAATTATTTCAATGATAAAAGATAATGCTTAGGATGATTGATAATAAATGTGAAATCTTATAAGTATATAATATACTCTTTATTTGAAGGAGTTTAGATGAAAAGAGTTTAAAATTTTGTTTAGAAAAAGATTCAATAGAGTTAATTAAATGTGTTATATTATGCATGATGAAATGTCTTTTCGTTATGTTTTGGTTAGTGCTAAAAAGTATAACATAGGAATTTCATCTTTTTTAGGATAAGACGAAAAAAGATGATTACTAAGATATGATCAGTAATCATTTTACTGTTTATATATACAAATTAAGAAGTAGTGTATTTGTACTATTTTATATAGATTTTTGACACTGCCTAGTTTTATGATAGGGTTAAAGAATAAAAATAATATTTATTCTAATATTGAAACTGGGGGTGGACACAGTGATATTAAATATTTACCTGTAAATAAAGAGAAAAAGAGGTTTTATCTTAGAGCTAAAGCTGGTTAAAGATAAAGATCTCTATGATACTGCTATTGAAGGCTGCAATAGATTGTTGAAAAATGATATTTGGAAGGAAAAAGGGTTCGCGGGTATCAGGAAATAGCAGGTTATGGAATAGCTACTCCATATTTTCTAATAAGTTATTAATAAAACTGTCATAATTATGACTATGAATAATACTTTGCTGTAACTTAGAATTATTAACAATCTCAATAAAGATATCATAAAGGTGTTCAATGTCTTGCTGGTCACCTTGTTTTATTGCAAGTAAAAAAACGATTTGAACTGTATCCTGCTGATGCCAGCTTAGAGGTTTATCAATGATGGCTACTGCAACTTTAGTATCTTTAGCACATAAACGCATCGGATGAGGTAAAGCGAATACTTCATTCATATTAGTTTTAGCTAAGTTTTCACGCTCAATTACATAATCAAAATAGTCTGTATCAACTATATTCTGATTTTCCATTAATTGGCACATTTGCTTTAGTAAAGCTTCTTTAGAGTCTATTTTATCTAAATGAATAAATAGATTTTTATCAAAAAATTTATTAGATTTCTTCATTTTATTTAAAGAGATTGTAGTAAGAAACTTAGAAATAGCTTCAATGTCTTGATTGTTTAAAGCAAAGTCAACTGTTATTGTTGGAATATAATCACTCTTTAAAGGAATTGTAGAAATGACAAAGTCAATATTTATCAATTCTCTTTTAGTATAATTAATAAATTCATTATATGAGGCTTTACGAACAATTGTAATTTTATCTTTAAAAAAGACATTTATTCTAGCTTCTAACATTCTAGCTGTTGCTTGGCCAGAACCGCAAACTAGAATAACACTTTTACTTTGAAGATTACCAGAGAAACAGCGTTCAATAGCGGCTCCAATATGTAATGAAACATAACCAACTTCATCTTCAGTTAATATATATGGTGGAGTATTGAATATTTTAGATGTACAGGTTAATGTGATTTCAAAGGCTAATGGGAAATTAGTTTTAATTGTATTTAATAAAGGATTACGTTTGTTTAATGAAAAAGATTTGGTGTTTAGAATTGATTTAAAATGAAAGAAGAGATCATGTAATAAGATTTCATCATTGCGTAAATCAAAATTATAATCTAAATAAATATTATTTAATAGTTCTTTAACTAACGTTTTAATGCGACTGTCATTGGTAGCCAAATCATCTAATTGAGTATTAGCGACTAAGTGAGAGTATATATATTTCTTTTCTCCTTCACTAATAGTAATATCAAAGCTGTTTTCAATTTCAATTGAGATATCATTAATGAAGCTAGTATAATTATCATCAATCTTAATCATGTTATTGGTATTGATATAGCAGTCATACTGGATACGGGAAATCATCAAAGCAAAATGGATAATTAGATTTTTAAAATTAAAGTCGCTGGTTTTAATATGCGCATGTTTTAATTTACTAGAAATAATTTGTTTGAGTAAATCAAGATCAATTCCTTCAAATAAAGTATATTCATCTTTAGTAAAGCCAGTAACGTAGTTTTGAAAATTAAATGATAAAACATTTTCAACTAAACATTTGCGTTTATCATCTTCATTACCTATTACTTTAACTCCAACATTAGTTTTTGAAATATATTCAAGATTATATTTAGAAAAAATATTTTTTAAAGTCTTGATATAATTTTGCAAAGTATTTTTACTGACGTATATATTATCAGCTAAATCATCAAGAGTCACATACTCATCACTATATAATAATAAATTTAATAAATATTTGATACGGTCTTGAGAAGTATCTAATTCAGGATTGCTTGATTTTATTTGTTTTATTGAAGATAAAAAAGTATTGTATTTTTCTTGATCACTGATTTCAATATAATATCCTGCTTTTCTTTTCAATCTTATTTGGGCACCATTTTTTTCAAGAATTTCATTTATTGCCTGAATATCACTACGGATAGTACGATCAGTTATCTTTAATAATGAAGATAACTTGTTTGCAGAAACTATGTTATCTTGTCTAATATAGTCAAAGATTTCATTTAAACGATTGTATGGAAACATTTTTATCACGGTTCCTTCCTTATTATATCTATTATTGTATAGATAATTAATTTTTTATGCAAATAATTAATTTCCAAAATAAAATGGAAATCCTGGTATTTATTTAACAAAAGTTTCCAATAATAAATGGAAATAGCATTGATTGAAATAATATTAAATTCAGGATAAACTGTAGATGTAACAAGGAGGTATCGAAGTGATGCTTAAAGAAAATTATATATTTTTAGATGTCAAAGCTAAAAACAAGGAACAGATATTGAGGTTTATTGTTGATAAAGCATATGAAAATGGCATTTGTGATAGTAGTGAGGGACTGCTTGAAGATTTAAAAAAAAGAGAAGCAGAATTTCCAACTGGTTTACAAGATGGATTTGCTATTCCTCATGCTCGCAGCAGTCATGTAAAAAAAGCAGCTATTTTGTATTTGCGCTGTGATGAAGCTTTAGAATGGGGAACAATGGATGATAAGAAAGTAAATTATTTATTTTCGTTACTTGTTCCTGAAGAAAATGAAGGAAATCTTCATTTGATGATGATATCTAAATTAGCGACTTGTTTATTAGAGGATGATTTTAAAGATACATTAAAATCGGTAACTAATAAAAAGGAACTAAAAGATTATATATTAAAAAATATGGAGGTAGACTAAATGAAAATTGTAGGTATTTCAGCTTGTCCAGCAGGACTGGCACATACTCCTATGGCGGCAAAAGCTTTAGAAAAAGCTGGTGCAAAATTAGGATATGATTTAAAAATGGAACAGCAGGGAAGTATGGGACAGATCAACACAATTAGCGATGAGGAAGCTAAGAAATGTGATTTTGTAATCATAGCTTCAGATCAAAAAATTATAGGAATGGAACGTTTTGAAGGGAAACCAGTTATTCGTGTTGATATTACA
>JAETPY010000015.1 GCA_021770925.1 Erysipelotrichaceae bacterium
CAACTAGTTATTTCTAGCTGTTGTTTTTTAATGCCTGTTTTGTAAGATCATCCCCCTAAAGTTGCCCCCCAAAGTAGCCCCCTAAAGTTGTGACCCCTAAATTATTTGAATAGCCTAGAAAACCTGGTATTAATACCAGGTTTAAATTATTTTAAAATTAACTTCTTCAGCTTAGATTCGTCAATTATAGTTATTTTGCCTCGTGATAGTTTAACTATTCCTTCTTGGCTAAAATACTTTAACATTCGTGTAACGACTTCACGGGCAGTTGCCATATTTTTAGCAATCTTTTCATGAGTTATTTTTAATTCTAAAGATTTTTTATTTTTTATTTCTTCGTTTAGAAAGATAGCTAATCTTTTATCAATAGACATAAATAAAATTTGCTGCATTGCCCACATCACATCAGAAAAACGACTAGTGGCCATTTTATAACCAAATACTTCAACATAAATATTTTGCTTTGCCAGCTGCTGAAAAAGAGATGAGGAAATAGTAATGATCTCACTATCTTCTTCAACATCAATAAATACATCAAAAGTTATTGTTTCTAAAACACATGATGCTGAAAGAATACATATATCACCAGAAAATAAACGATACAATGTAATATCACGTCCATCAGGTGATAACATATAGGTCCTTAATTGCCCTTTTCTAATCAAAACCACACCTAGGCAGTCGCCACTGCCGTGATGCATTGTTACTCCTTTTAAATATTTCTGAACTATTGCATTTTGAACTAATAATTTCTTTTCAGCACCATTTAATTGATTCCAAAATGTTAGAAATTTTGATAATTCTTCACCCATAATTTTCACCTTCTAAATCAATCCAAATTTTTTTAACGCATTATAAATACCATCATTATTAATATCACTAGTAACATAGTCACTAGCCTCTCTTACTTTATCATTAGCATTGCCCATAGCTACACCGGTTCCTACATGTCTTAACATATCAATATCATTATTTCCATCGCCAAAAGCCATAACATCATCTAAATCTATTTGATAATATTTAATTATTTGGTCGATACCAATATTTTTACCACCTTCCATTGGAATTATATCTGCAAACGATGATGTCCAGCGCGCTGATTTACAGTGAGGCATATACGATAAAAATTCACGATCTTTTTCTTCCCCTATATATGCCATTAATTGGATAATATCATTAGTTAAAAAATTCTCTTTTACCAAATATTTTTTAGTTTGTAATACTTTATCTATATAAAAATTAAAATAATTTTGATCTTTTTTTGCAAAAATTACTGGTATGTGGTTTTTATTAATATATGGAAGAATATTTTTAATATCCCGCTCATCAATATATTTTTCATAAATAACTTTGTCATCATTAAAACAATATTGTCCATTACTAGTAAGATATCCATCAAACCTGAAATATTGTTTAATTATATTTAATTTACTTGGAGAACGTCCAGTTGCAATAAATAATTTTATTCCTATTTTTTTTAATTCTTTTAATGCTATCAAAGTACTTGATGGCATAATATGATTTTCATAATCTATTAATGTTCCATCAATATCAAAAAAGATTGCTTTTATCATTTTTCCCCATCCTAATCATTTAATATAATTTTTTATTGATTTGATTCTCAACATTTCATTATTCTTCATAATTTACTGTATTATAACAAAATCTTCTAAAAAATCCTATCAATAAGATCTTGATCCATGATAAACAAAATTATAGATCAAATAAATTTATAATCATAATTATAAACTATTCTAAAATAGAATAATTTTCTTTATCCAATTTATCTATATAAATATAAAAGATAGGTCTAAGCCTATCCCTTATATTTACGATTATGCGCTGCCGTAATCAAGCCTTGAAATAATGGCTGTGAACGATTAGGGCGACTTGTAAATTCCGGATGAAATTGACAAGCAACAAAATATGGATGTTCTTTAATTTCAACAATTTCAACCAAATTACGTTCAGGATTGACTCCCGAAATAATCAATCCATTTTCAACTAATATATCTTTATAATCATTATTAAATTCATAACGATGACGATGGCGTTCTCTTATCATAGATACCCCATATAATTTTTTTGCCTTAGTACCTTCCAATAATTCACAATTATAATCGCCTAGTCTTTGCGTTCCCCCCATATCTGTTAACGACTGATCAGACATTAAAGTAATTATTGGCCTTTTAGTCAATTCATCAAATTCTAATGAATTTGCATTCTTTAACCCACACACATTTCGTGCATATTCGATCGTTGCTAACTGCATGCCTAAACAAATCCCAAAAAAAGGCAGTTTATTTATACGTGCATATTCAATTGCATTAATCATTCCCTCAATTCCTCGATTACCAAAACCTCCAGGTACAATTATTCCATCTGCATATTTTAATTTATCTGCAGCATTATCTTTAGTAATCTCTTCAGAATCTACAAAATCAATATTCACAATACTATTTTCATAATAACCTGCATGCCTTAAAGCCTCGTTGACTGACAAATAAGCATCTGGAAGCTGGGTATATTTACCAACTAATGCAATAGTAACTTCATGGTTTAATCCTTTAACACGATTGATCAGACTTTGCCACTCTTTCATATCAGCTTTCGGTGCTTCTATTTTTAAATGATCAAGAACTAAATCATCCATATGCTGTTTTAATAACATCATCGGCAGTTCATACAATACTTCTACATCATAATTTGAAATAACGTTTTGTGTTGGAACATTGCAAAATAAAGAAATCTTATCTTTTAATTCTTTTTCAATATGTTTTTCGCTACGACAAACAATGAAATCCGGCTGAATTCCTAATCCTCTTAATTCTTTAACACTATGTTGAGTTGGTTTTGTCTTTACTTCATGGCTTGCACCAATATATGGTAACAATGTTGTATGAATATATAATGTATTTTCATACCCCAAATCTAAACGAACTTGACGAATCGCTTCTAAAAAAGGCAGACTCTCAATATCACCAGTCGTTCCACCAATTTCTGTTATTACAATATCTGCATTTGAACTAGAAGCAGCTGCATATATCTTTGCTTTAATTTCATTAGTAATATGAGGGACAACTTGTACTGTTGCTCCTAAATAATCACCACGACGTTCTTTAGAAATAACATCGCTATAAATTCTACCTGTAGTAATTGATGAATTTTTATTTAGTGCTTCATCAATAAATCTTTCATAATGACCTAAATCTAAATCAGTTTCTGCTCCATCGGCAGTTACAAAAACTTCTCCATGCTGGTAAGGAGACATTGTTCCTGGATCAACATTAATATATGGATCCAGCTTTTGCATGAAAACTTTTAATCCCCGCTGTTTTAAAATTCTACCTAACGAAGCTGCCGTTAACCCTTTTCCTAGTCCAGAAACAACTCCACCAGTTACAAATATGTATTTTGCCATTTTCAATCTCCTCTATATAAAAATAAAAATGCCTTCCATGGAAGACATCTTGTAGCCCTTTTATATTTTAGCAAATTTTTATTATCTAGGCAAGAATTTTTTAGCACTGATAACTAAATAAAAGAGAGTGCTGGGGTACACTCTCTTAATGTATAGGCCTTTCTTGGGGAAGAAGGGGGTGGCCTATACTTTATATATTATCTTGTCTTGACGACATTTGTAATGATAAAGAATAATTATGAACACTTTATGAACTTTTAATGAATTGTACAAAAAAAGGAACAATTTCTTGTTCCTCTTTTGCATAGGTGATTATATGGGAGAGGGGTCACCTATGCACAAGTATTATTGTCTTTCTTTTACATAACCATAATACATATAAGAATATACCCTATTTTTATTTAATTGTCAACCTATTATAAATATTTTTAGAAATAATTATCCCATTAGCTCTTTGATATTCTTTCTCAAGATAATTCTGATAAGTCCCTGGAGAAATAATTCCATTTAAATTAATAATATCCATTCCTGCCTTCCCCATAATAGTTTCAGCCAATTTCACACAATTAGAACCTAAAACAAAATAGGTTTTAAAACGTCCCTTTTTAAATTTATAAAATTTAGCATTAGTACGCAAATATAATTTACTTGCATAATCATTGGAATCATTTTTATTTTTATAACAGCGTGGATACCAATCATAAGTATTTTCAAATAATTTTTTAATTTCTAGTTTTACACTATTTAACTGTCTTGTGCTCAACCTTACCCCATAACTAAAAATTGTTTTTTTATCTATTTCAATACAAAAAGGAATATATTTTTCACGTTCAGTAATAAAAATAACGCCATCTCCAATTGATTCGAACAGCCTAATTGAATCATAATCGTAATTCCCATAAGAGATAACTTTATCATCAATGCAAAGATCACAATGACCAATTGTCCCAAATCCATCAGGGCTAACATGAATAAAAATCTCAACATTAGCATGATTTTGATCATCTAAAAATCTTTCACTTGACTCCACCATTAATCTCTCATTAATATAATCCATCATTACTTTAGGTACCAAAGCAGAAATAAAAATTGGTATCGGAATACGAATATGCCGCTTCAAACTATCCTTATGATGTTGTGGAATTATAATAAATACTCCATCAATAATATAATTTATACCTAATAATAAACCATAGACACCAACAAACACCATCATTGCATTTGCATCAACATAATTACCTAATAATAATGCCAAACCATAACTTATTAAAAGTAATGATCCACACAACAATGGAAATCGCTTACTGACCCTATCCTTTTTATAATTAAGATACGAAATAAATTTAATTACTCCATTCAAAGTAATATACAAAGCAAATATTACAAACAATAAACGAATTGGAATAGATGTATAAATTATAATAAAAAAACCTATACCGATATTACCAATTATATTAATTAAATCCCCTTTTAAACGTCGCTTAATAAAAACCCCCAACTCATGTAAACCATTAATAATCAATATCCATCCTAACACATCAAATACACGCATTAAAAAATCATCCCGCTGGATAATGGCTATTATTGAAATAATCATTAAAATTAGTCCCAAAATACAATAATAGGCTGAATTATAAACATTTCGTCGCATAAAATCACCCCAATATTTTAATATATGCATATTATATCATAAATACAAAAAAAAGAGACAATCCTTTATGAATTGTCTCTAAAATAAATATTATTATTTATCAAATTTATTTTTGTAATCCCAGATAGTTCTTAAGATTGCTTCCATATCATGTACCATTGGCATTCTTGGGTTTGCTGGAGTACATTGATCTTCATATGCATTCATAGCCATTCTATGAATTGCTTCATCCCAATCTTTCTTATCAATTCCTTGAGATTCGATGTTAGATGCTAAACCAACTTTGTGACATAATTCTTCACATGCATCAGCAAACATTTGAACACCTTCTGCAGGAGTTTTTGGATTTAATCCGATTAATTGTGCTAATTCCATATATTTAACATCAGCTTTATAATTTTCAATTTTTGGCCAAATGTTTAATTTAGTTGGAATAGTTCCGTTATATTTAATAACATGTGGTAATAAGATACCATTTGTACGACCATGAGGTACGTGGAATTCTCCACCGATCTTATGAGCTAATGAGTGGTTCATACCTAAGAAAGCGTTAGCAAATGCCATACCTGCAATTGTAGCAGCATTATGCATTTTTTCCCTAGCTATTGGAGTTCCTTTAGTAACTGATTCCTCTAAGTAATCAAATACTAATTTAACAGCTTGTTTAGCCCATCCATCAGTAAAGTCAGAAGCTAAGATAGATACATATGCTTCAACAGCATGAGTTAATACGTCAATACCTGTATCAGCTGCAATACCTGCTGGTAAAGACATAACGAATTCAGGATCAACGATAGCCACAGTTGGAGTTAAAGCATAGTCTGTTAATGGATATTTCTTATTGCAAGATTTATCAGTAATAACTGAGAATGGTGTAACTTCTGAACCTGTTCCTGAAGTTGTTGGAATACAGATTAATTTAGCTTTCTTTCCTAATTCAGGGAATTTGAAAGCACGTTTTCTAATATCCATGAATTTTTGTTTAATGTCATCAAAGCAAACTTCTGGATTTTCATATAATAGCCACATAACTTTTGCAGCATCCATTGAAGAACCTCCACCTAATGCAATGATAGTATCAGGTTGGAATTTATTCATTAATTCAAGACCAGCTTGAACTGTGTCAAAACTTGGATCTGGTTCAACATCAAAGAATAATTCTAAATCTACTTTATTACGTCTTCTTCTAATTACATCTTCAATTTTTTCTACATAACCAAGATTGTACATTCCTCTATCTGTAACAATCATGGCTTTATCCATAATCTTCATATCTCTTAGATATTTAATTGAATTTTTTTCGAAATAAATTTTTGGAGGAAGTTTAACCCATTGCATATTGTTATTACGTCTCCCGATTCTCTTAATATTGATTAAGTTAACAGCACTTACGTTATTAGATACTGAGTTATGTCCGTAAGAACCACAACCTAAAGTTAATGATGGAATAAATGCATTGTAAACAGAACCAATACCACCAAATGTAGATGGCGCATTTTCGATAATACGGATTGCCTTACAAGCATGTCCAAATCTCTTAGATAATTCATGATCTTCTGTATGGATTGCAGCAGAGTGACCTAAACCGTTGAACTCAACCATTTGAGTTGCTTTTAAGATACCGTCATCTGTATTTTTAGCTCTTAAAATAGCTAGTACTGGAGATAATTTTTCTCTTGTTAGCGGTTCATTTGGCCCTACTTCCCCACATTCAGCACAAATGATTTGTGTATCTTCAGGAACTTTAAAACCAGCTTGTTCAGCGATCCAAACAGCAGGTTTACCTACAATATTAGGATTTAACTTAGCGGCATTTACATTATCACCGTAAGCAACTGCACCAAACATAAATTGTTCTAATTTTGCTTTTTCATCTTTATTTACAAAGTATACTTTAAATCTTTTGATTTCTTTCATAAATGCATCATAGATTTCAGTATCTACTATTGCTGCTTGTTCAGAAGCACAAATCATACCATTATCAAATGATTTTGATAATACGATATCATTTACTGCTCTTGGTAATACACAAGTTTTTTCTACATATGCAGGAACGTTACCAGCACCTACACCTAAAGCAGGTTTACCACAAGAGTAAGCAGCTGCTACCATCGCATTACCACCTGTTGCTAAAATAGTTGCAACACCTGGATGTTTCATTAATGCAGTAGTTGCATACATAGATTTAACATCTAACCATTGAATACAATCTTCTGGTGCCCCAGCAGCAACAGCAGCATCTCTAATAACTACAGCAGCCATTACAGAACATGCATGAGCACTTGGATGGAATGAGAAGATGATTGGATTTCTTGTTTTTAAACAAATTAATGATTTAAAAATTACTGTTGAAGTTGGGTTAGTTGTTGGAACGATACCACAAACAACACCTACTGGTTCAGCTATTTCAGTAATTCCCAAAAGTGGATCCTCATTAATAATCCCAACAGTTTTTAAGTGACGTAAATTACTTGTTACATATTCACAAGCAAATAAATTTTTAACTGCTTTATCTTCAAATACACCACGTCCAGTTTCATTAACTGCCGCTTCAGCTAATGTACCATGAGCATCTAATCCAGCTACAGAACATTTTGCTACGATATAATCTACTTGTTCTTGAGTAAAGTTTTCAAATTTTGATAAAGCTACTTGAGCCTTTGCAACTAGTTGATCAACTTTAGCATCAATTTCTTCATTAGTTGGCTCAACTACTTTATTAACAGCTTTTTTTTCTGCCATTATTTCTTCCTCCAATTCATTGTGAAATATTTAATTTGTTTCCATTGATAGTGTACCCCAATTTCACAAAAAAGACAAGCAATATTGTGCATTTTTTCACAACAAAACACCTTGCCACGCCTGAAAACGCTATCATTTAATTTGATTCCAAATTTATTAATATATAAAAAAACTAAGACTAAAATAGTCTTAGATATCTCGATTAGTTATAATTGTTTTGACTCCTTCTGCAAATAAAAAATCCTTAATATCTTCATTATTAACTGTCCATGTATTAACATCAATTCCATGACAATGATAATCATTAATTTCTTTTTCATTTAAAAATATATATTTAGGATGGGCACCATTAAATTTATACTCAAATACTTTTTTCTTATTTACTTCATAATCATTTTCATATAAATATCCTAGATATAATGTCTCATCTAATTTCCTTAATCTTAATAAACTTTCTAAATGAAATGATGAGAACATCACTTTATCTAATAAGCCTTTTTCTTTAATCATTTCATAAGTCATCTTTTCAATATTTGGATATTGAATTTTATCAGTTTTAATTTCGATATTTAAAACAATATCCTTACCCACACAATAATCCAGCAATTCTTCTAATAATGGGATTTTTGCTTCAATACCTTTAAAACGATAATTAAAATCAAACTGACATAACTGTTCATAAGTATAATCTTTAACATAACCTTTCCCATTAGATGTTCGATTAATTTTTTCATCATGAATCAATACTAAGCGATTATCCTTTGTCAAATGAACATCAGTTTCCACTCCATCAAAATTACCCTCAATCGCTTTTTTAAAAGCTATCATCGTATTTTCAGGATACTTTTCACTGTATCCTCTATGTCCTAATTTAATCATCTTCAACTCCTATAAAACACTTATAAAATAAGCTATATAACCAATCAGCATTACAACAGCACCACTTTTCTTCAAATAAAGTCTATCATCAATAAATACATATAATAAAAACAATGCCCCAATAGCAACAATTCCATCAATAATAAACCCACTTTCAAAAGTTATTGCATTAGGTGATATTAATGCTGTTGTTCCTAAAACAAACAAAATATTAAATATATTACTACCAATTATATTACCTACTGCTAAGTCGCTTTTCCCCTTCCAGGCAGCTGTCATCGAAGTCACTAACTCTGGCAATGATGTACCAAATGCAATAATTGTAAGACCAATCAGCCTTTGACTAATCCCTATTTCTTTAGCAATATAAGCAGCAGCATCAATCGTCATATTACTCCCAATTACAATTGCCGCTATTCCTAGAACAATCATGATCAGCAATCGTAATAATGTATCCTTAGGCCCAACTTCTTCAACTTCATCTATTGGAACCTCCTCACCTTTTTTTACTAAACGATACAAATAAAATAGAAATAATAAAAACAGTATCCATAAAATCACACCATCAAAACGATCAATTGATCCACCAAATTTTCCTAACACCAGCAAAATCAAAGTAATAACCATCACAAAAGGAATTTCATACCGATATGTATTATTTTTTACTTTTAAACGTGCTATACACCCCGAAATTCCTAAAATTAATAACACATTCATAATATTACTGCCAATTATATTTCCTACTGCTAAATCAACATTCCCCCCCATCGCTGAAGTAATTGAAATTGCTGCTTCAGGAGCACTTGTTCCAAAAGCTACAATTGTAAGACCAATTACAATCGGCGGAATATTTAATCTCGCCGCCAGTTTAGAAGCTCCTTCAACGAATATATCAGCTCCCTTTATCAATAAAATAAACCCGCCAACCAAATAAGCTATCTGCATTAACATATTATATATTTTTATCTCCTTTCCAATAACAGTTTATATCAATCCTATAATTTTAGTCATATCATAACACCAATTACAAAAAAAAACTATAAATTAAACGAGAAAAGCAGCACTGGGCTGCTATATTAATCCAAATTTTTCTAACGCTTTTTCAATACCATCATTTTCAATTCGATCAGTTACATAATCAGCTACCGCTTTAGCTTCAGGAACCGCATTTCCCATTGCAACTCCTAAACCAGCTGCTTCCAGCATCTCAATATCGTTTCGTCCATCACCAAATGCAATAGTATCTTGAATATCTCTATTAAGTCTTTTAACCAGTTCATTAATTCCAACCGCTTTGGAAACCCCTCTTAAAGTTAAATCAAATGAACAATCATTTTGGTGTCTTTGAACATCAAAATATGGGCTTAAAGCTTCAACCATAATAGGAATATCTTCTATTTGATTAACTACGATCATCCCTATATAAGTCTCTATTTCATCAGGATCAAACTGATCAATTATAGTTTCTGGTTTCATTCCCCATTTTTGACAAAATTGAATATGCTTTTTATTATTACGATCACGAACATAAATATAATCTGTACTTTCAAAATAATAATTGAAATCGTATTTTTCACAAAGCTCCATTGTTGCTTTAACTGCTTCACCAGGAACAACAGCTTTATAAACCGGTTTACCAAGATATTCAACATATCCACCATTACATGTTACATAGCCGCTAAAAGGATAATCCATGACCCCCTCAGTAATAAAACATTTACAGCGTCCTGTTGCTAAAAAGACATCGTATCCATTTATTTTCAATTGATCCAAAACTTGCCTTAAATTATCAGGGATTGAATAAATACCTAAATTACATTCAATCAAAGTTCCATCAATATCAAAAAATAATAATCTACTCATAAAATACCTCCGCTAATACATTGTAACACAAGTTAGAAATATTTTAGCTTAGATTACTATAAAATTATTGATATAATTCAATTATTTGACCACAAGCTATCATTTCACCAGCATTTCCCGAAGGCTGAGTCGTAAAATCGTCAGCTTTTTCATGAATAATGACTGTTCGTCCAACAACCTGTTCAGGTTTAAATTTTTGAATATATACGCTCATCCATGCATATCCATTTTTTGAAAACAAAGGCGGTAAATCTCCACTGTGATATGGGTGAGCACAATCATTCATACTAAAATGTCCACCAGCATTACTATATGGTTTAGATGCAGTTCCTATACACGATGAACCTTCATGAATATGAAAGCCGTGAACCCCTTGATTACACTCTGTATCTGGCAGTCCTTGAACTTCAGCTGCTAAAACACTGCCTTCACCACATTCATAAATTAACAGTACCCCATCTATTCCATCACCTTTAATAGCAGCATATGCTTTAGGTGTATCATTATATAACATATTTATAATATCAAATGTATTCATCATCTTCCTCCACTTTATATTTATATGAAAAAGTTTAAGAAAAATGACTTTCCAACTTAAAACAATCTATATTTTATATACAAACGCTGCATACATAACAATGATTATAATAATAGCATTATAGATACCCAAAATTTGAGTTTTTTTCAATATGAGTGACTTTTCTCGAACAAGATCAATTGAAACCAATAGCGTTATTGCTTCTAAAACTATTGATAAATAAAAAGGATAATAACTAAAACAAAAAGCAACTGCATAGTTAATAAATAAAACATTGTACACTTTATCATGAATCAGCTGATAGTGTTTGATCTTCCATAAACTTATAAAAATTATAAACATTAAAAACAGTGATTGATAATAAAAATTTATTTCTTTATCAATTATAAACGAAAAAATATCTAAACAAAATAAACCCAACAAACTTTTCAACCATTTTTTTAAAGATCTTAAATTTTTTTGATAATCCACCTGTTCAATTTTTTTATATTCTTCATCCAAAAAAAATGGTACTGCATATTTCGTGTCTTCATGAATCCAGATTCCAATCCCTTCATCAAAACATTGTAACTTCCAGCCTGATAACCTTATCATATCAAATCACTCATATCCATCATTAAAAAAACATTTTAGATGCGGATATAATAAAGAATAATCTATGCCATAAACAAAATCATTATCAGCTTCTATAAACTCAGCCTTACCATCTTTAAAATTAATAGATTTAATAATCCAGCCATCTTGTTTCATATCATTTAAAAGCTTAAAAACCTTCTTATATTCACTTGAATAAAAGCAACAAGATACCCGTACCATTATCTAATCTCCTAAAAAAGCTGAATCGTCTATCTGCTGTTTTAAACACAGACGTTCTTCTTTTAACAGATTTAATCCTTTAGAAGTAATCTTATAATACTTTTTTCTCGTTTCTACTCGTGTTAATTCAATTATCCCGTCCTTCATAAAACGTTCTAATAAATTATACATCGTTCCATTTCCAACTTTAACACGATTATGTGACAACATTTGAATATCCCGCATCATAGCATAACCATGATTTTCCTCAATCACACTCAATAATAAATAAAACATAGGTTCCGTCAACCTTTGATACTGTTCTCTTGCCATTTTAACCTCCAAATATTACATCCACTATAAAAAGAATAATCCAAAAAACTGGACTTAATGATACTAGCCATTTTTTTAAAATAAAAGAATCTTTTTTCAATAAACAAAAACAGATAATAATGAAAATAAATTCAATCACTATTGAATATAAAAAACTTATTTTAGGCACCAAATACATAGATCCTGTAAAATATACACTCAAAGCTTCTATTATAATTTTAGGATGATCTCTTTTTCTTATCAAGATATCATATACAGTATAATAGTAAAAAACAGCAAAAGGCAAACCATAAAAAATATCCATTTTTCCATTATAGATATAATATTTTATCCCAAAAATAAATACAATCGTATTAAATACTGCTGTTATTTTAATAGACCTTATTCTTTTTTGATACTCATCATTTTTAATCTGACAATATTCTTCTTCTAAAAAAAACGGTACTGCATTTTCTATATCTTCATTTATCCATATACCTAAACCTTTAGTATAACACTGCAATTTCCATCCATTCAATTTAGCAATATCATAATATTCATCATTATCATTAAAACCATCAGCATATAATTTTGAATAATCCAATGTATAAACAAAATCATTAGTACACTTTTCAAATACAGCTGTCGCTAAACCATCTACCAGCTCTAAATTAGTAACAGCATATCCCTCTTTCTTCTTTTGATTTAAAAAATTTATAAGTTTTTCACTCTCACCAATATGACATTCAAAAACAACTTTCACTTTATTTCCCCTCTTAAATACAATATGTCTAATATCGTCATATTTATTATAACAAATTAAATTACATACATCAACTATCGACATATAAAAAAGATATCAAAATCAAGATTCTGATATCTTTACTATACTTTTATAAATATCTTCTTGCACAAACATAGTTTTTATGAAGCGATGATATTTTTACCACATCACCAGTTTGAGGTGAATGTACCATTTTACCATCACCAATATATATTCCTACGTGTGTAATCCGACTTGAACTTGAACCAAAGAAAACCAAATCACCTGGCTGCAAGTCACCACGTTCAACCGATGTACCTCCTTGAGATTGAGACTGAGCAGTTCTCGATAGAGATATTCCATGTTGACGATATACCCAAGATGTAAACCCTGAGCAGTCGAATGAATTAGGGCCAGTAGCCCCCCATACATACGGACTTCCTAATTTAGTATAGGCAGTTTCTAAAATCTTTGTTCCTGGTGTATAAACCTTTACATTCAATATTGCAACAGATTTATTACCAAGAACATCTGACACAGTATAAGTCACTTCTTTATTACCTGTAGAACTCGTATCAATACTGCTAATTGCAACATTAGCAGTGACATCACCATCTTTATTATCAACAGCTGATACTAAATAAGCTCGAGGATCAAATGGATCTCCCTTAACGACTTCTACACTATCAGCAGCCAAATTAATTTTTGGTCCACTAATATCCTTTACTGTGAAATTAAGGATTGAGACAACTTCATTTTCAGCTTCATCTTTAGTACTAACTTTAATAGTTTGAACTTCGCCTTCTTTTCTTGTATCAACACTACCAGTAACACTATTAGTTACCCCACCCATATCATCACTAGCAATTAAATAATTTTCTAATTTAAATTCACTAGCATAATCAATAACTATATCACTTCCTTGAGTTAAAGTAACACTTGGCGGTGTTAAATCAGATACTGCAAATTCAAACATCTTTTCATTAACATTCCCAGACGAATCAGTAACCGCTAATGTAATATCTTGAATACCAGGTTTAGAAGCATCTAATTCCTTATCCGTTTCAATAAATGGCGAAACATCTCCATCAACATTATCAACTGCATTGATATAGCTTGTGACATCATTACTTCCATTAATTGGCACTTGAACTACATACCCTTTATCAACCCCAACAATTTTGAATTGTGGTGCTTCATCATCAACCACATCAACATCAATTCTTTTAGTAGCAATATTTGATGAACAATCTTCAGCACTAACTGTTATCTCATAAGTTCCCAACTGCATTACATCAACTTTCCCAGTTTTAATATCAACTACTAATTCGTCTCGCTGATCATGATTATCTTTAATATCAATAGCATTTAGATCAAGTTTTTCTCCATATGAAACCTCAATTCGATTAGAAACTATTTCTGGTGCTTCTTTATCGACTGCGGCATAACCTACTAACATAAATACAGAAACCCCAAGGATCGGGATAAACATCGCTTTTCGTTTGATAATATTTTCATTAATAAAGTTATTCAATTTTTTATTCTTTATTTTCTCCATTAATTCACTTCCTATCTAAGACATACGTAGCTTATTATAACACCTTTTTTAACAAAATGCAAATTTACTTGATTAAATCAATAAAATTTAAATTATTAAAAAAGATGTTTAATATATCAAACTTAAAAAGCTGTTATTTAAAGAACTATTTTTAAATTATAAACCTATTTTTACCCATTTTCTGAGCAATAAACAAATAATCTCAAAGCACTATATTTAATTTCAAATAAATAAAGTGTCATGCAACAAACATGACACCTGCTGATTCTATAAATCTGCTTTTTCCAATTGAACCAGTTCAATTTCCATTGGTGTTAAATTTCCTAAAAAATCAATTAACACTTTAGCAGTTTCTTTTTCTGTATCAATAGACTCAACTTTACCGCTTTTACCAGCAAATGGTCCACTAACTACATTTACCTCATCGCCTTCTTGATAATCTACTTCAACACTTGTACTACTTAATCCCATTTTTTTCAATATCGGATCTAATTCACTTTTTTGAAGCGGGAAAGGTTTTGCACCGCCACCAGAAGAACCAATGAATCCAGTAACCCCAGAAGTATTACGAACCACATACCAAGCTTCATCAGTCATAATCATTTCAACCAAGACATAACCTGGAAACATATTTTTAGTCTTATTGATTTTTTTACCATCTTTGATTTCTGTTTCCACATGCTCAGGAATAACAATCTGAAATAAAACATCTTGTAATCCCATTGATTCAACACGTTTTTCTAGATTTTCTTTAACCTTATTTTCATGACCTGAATATGTATTGACTACATACCATTGTCTACCTTCATCATTCATTCCTGTCATTTTAATTCATCCCCAATGTTTTTAAAATAAAAGCGATAACTGCATCACCTGCAAAAAAGTACACTCCTAACACAAAACAAAACAATAACACAATCGCAGAATTCTGTGCTAATTGTTTTTTATTTAACCAGCTAACTCTTTTTATTTCACTTCTAATTCCTTTTAAACTAAACCAATCTTTAAATTTCACACCTATACCTCCTACTTCGTTTCTTTATGCAAAGTATGCTTTCCGCATTTTTTACAGTATTTATTTAATTCTAACCTTTCAACATTTACACGCTTATTTTTGGTAATTGTATAGTTTCTTGACAAACACTCACTACAAACCAAAATTACTTTTTGTTTCATATAATCAGCTCATTTCTACGCTATTATAATTTATCACAAATATATCAACTAGTCAATTAATTTTAATTTTGACATCTTTTTTTGAATCCGATAATTAGCATTATACACTTTTTTAACATCTAACTGTAAAATTTTAGCTATTTCAACATCTTTTAGACCTAGCTCATGTCCTTTAATTACTGATTGTTCAAAATGTGAGCAATTTTCTAAAATATATTTGTTGATTAGTTCTTTTTGTTCTCCTTGTAAGGTTCGTATATCCGGCTGATACTCAAAACTATTATCTTTAACAACATCAAGATAACTCACTTTACAATCATCACTACAATAACCATTTAACGAAAAACAAACATCCTTCTCCTTAAACATTCTTCTTCTTTCTCTAACCATAATTGAACTGATTGTCCGCTGTACGATCAACGACAAATAACTTTTTACTAGCATTCCTTTATCAGGACGATAACTATCTAAATTTCTGATACAACGAATAACGATATCTTGAATACAATCATCACGTTCATTACGATAGATTTCACTATAAAAATAATATGTTGGCAACATCAGTTCCACTTGCCAATAACAATATTCAATCAAAAGCGTTACAGCAACGGGACTGCCCTGTCGATATAAATAATACAACTCTTCGATATTGTAACCATCCATGGTTACCTCCTTTCTGCTTATAAAGGATTACGAGAATTGTATACCTGGTATAAAATTACTGCTGTTGCAACAGAAGCGTTTAGTGAAGTAACATGCCCCACCATTGGCAAAACAACATTAAAATCACAACTTTTTTTCACCAGTCTAGATATTCCAAAACCTTCAGACCCTATTACAATTACAAGTGGCATATTGTAATCAATTTGGCGATAGTCCTGTGATTGATCAAGATCACAACCAACCACCCAAAAAGAACGTTTTTTCAAGTCCTCCAATGTTCTTGTAAGATTTGTTACCTGAGCCACTTTAACATGATCGATCGCGCCAGTCGATACTTTAGCAACCGTTCCACTCAAACCCACACTACGATTCTTTCCAATAATAACACCATCGACTCCAACAGCATCGCATGTTCTTAATATTGCACCTAAATTATGAGGGTCCTCTAACCCATCAAGCAGTAACAATAACGGCTGTTTTTCCTTAGGAATGTCATTAAGTATTTCATCAATACTATAATAACGATACTCTTCTACTTCAGCCATGACGCCCTGGTGAGTTACTTTACCTAATTTCTTGATAAATTCAGACTTATCAACTATTTTTACATGGATTTTCTTTTTTTTGCACAGCTCCATGATTTTATTGTCTTTTACATTGTTTTGGATATACACAGTATATACACTCTTTTCTCCCTTTAAAGCTTCTAATATTGTGTTTTTACCATATATATATTGTTTCATATTTTCCACCTAATTTCGTCTCAAATTTATCTCAAATTTATTTAGCATTTATATACTCTTTATATCGCTCAAATATCATTTCCAAACGATCATAATTTTTCTCTAAATATAAAGTTCCAATAATTGCCTCAAACCCTGTCGAATGTATGTGCTCAAGGCTTTCATTCTTATTCCCCTTAGTATTACGACCCCGTTTATATATATCTATTTCTGCTTCGTTAAAAAAATTTTCAGTTAACATAGCATGCATAAACGAAGAATGCGAGCCTGCCGATACATACTTAACAGCTTCTTTTTGAAAATCGCTGGTTTTTACCAGTCCGCTTTCTTTAACCAAATAATCTCTAACCATCATTTCAAAAACAGCATCACCTAAATAAGCCAATACTGAAGCATTAATCAAATCAGGCCGCATTAAATTATCCCCTTACTAATTAATTCATCACGTAATTTATCTGCTTCACTAAAATCCTTCATCTCTTTAGCCATCATCCATTTTTGATATAATTCTAATTCATCTAAACTTAATTGACGAGGCTCATATACAAATCCAACTATCTTAACCATTTTAAGTAAAGTATTATAGCTTTTTAAAATTGATTCATTATCCTTTTCTTTAATACGTATCAATTGATTTAAGTTTTTCACTTGATTTAAAATTTGTGTTAGAGCAAGCGAAGTATTTAAATCATCTTCTAATGCACCAACCATTGTATCTATAGTCTTCTCATGATATTCTCTACCCTCAACACCATTGACCTGTAAATATAAAGATGCAGCTTTTATTACATTATCAACTTTTGCAACTTCCTTTTTTACACTATTTAGTACTTCATCTGTTAAATTCAACGGATTGCGATAATGACTTGATAACATAAACCATTTATATACATTACATCCTAGTTCACTTATCAAATCTTTAGCCCAAATAACATTTCCTAATGATTTTGACATTTTTTGATTATCAATGTTTATCATTTGATTATGCATCCATGTATGAGCAATAGGATGGTGATGACATGCCATAGATTGAGCAATTTCATTTTCATGATGTGGAAACTTTAAATCCTGTCCCCCTCCATGAATATCAATTTTACCATCTTCAAAA
This sequence comes from Erysipelotrichaceae bacterium, assembly GCA_021770925.1. Classification (GTDB taxonomy): domain Bacteria; phylum Bacillota_I; class Bacilli_A; order Erysipelotrichales; family Coprobacillaceae; genus Thomasclavelia. The sequence goes on from JAETPY010000015.1 coordinate 18,213, forward strand.
ATATTGTTAATCATAACGACACATTCCGTATGCCATCCTGGACGCCCTTTAGACCATGGACTATCAAACTGAATTCCTTCATCTGTTTTTTTCCATAAAGCAAAGTCCGTTGACTCCTCTTTTTTATCATTTTCGTCAACTCTTTCACTAGCTCCAGCAACCAAATCTTCAATCCTGATTCCTGACAGCTGTCCATATTCATTAATTTTCGAAACCCTAAAATAAACATCACCCTCAACTTCATAAGCATATCCTTTTTTAACCAAATCATCTATAAAGTTAATTATAGCATCCATCGTATTGGTTACACGAGGAGCATAAGTTGGGAATAATAAATTCAAATCACGTCGAACATCTTCATAAGCTTTAATATACTTATCAGTAAGCTCTTTTTCACTAATCCCTTCCTGCTTTGCTGCCTTGATAATTTTATCATCAACATCAGTAAAATTTGATACAAATATAACTTTATATCCTAAATATTCAAAAGTCCGTCTTAAAACATCAAACACGATCATTGGACGAGTATTACCGATATGAACATAATTATATACAGTTGGTCCACATACATAAATACTAACTTCACCTTCACGAATTGGTTTAAACTCTTCTTTTTTGTTTGTAAGTGTATTAAATAATTTCATGATTACCTCCATAAATAAAAAAGCATAATACCATCAGGACACAATGTGTTCTTCCACCCGATAATAGATGCTTTAAACTACTATTAACGCTAGTCTACGTTCTTTCTTTTCAAAAGACTCAGATAAGGGCATTTCAATTATCTTCATTTAGCTATTTCCACCATCAAGCTATCTCTATAAACTTCTAATAATCTACTTAACTTATCTATAATTTAAATATATGTCTTATCTTAACAAAATATCACTTAAAATACAACTTATTTACCTGTTGACTTTGAAAAACTTTGTAAATAAACTCGCATATCTTTTTCATTAGCATCAAAATCATCTTTTGTAGCACGATATCCATAAATATAAGTACTATCATCTCCAAAATAAACAATCTCCATTGTTTTGATTCCTGTATCACTATATGTAAAAAGATATTGATATACACTCAATCCACTGTCAAGAACAGGTCTTGACACTTCTATTGAAGTAGCTCCGCTTTGTTCAAGTTCCCCAGTATATAATTCATCTTTATCTTCTACCACATTATCGGTTTCATCTTTCATTACCGTAAAATATAAAGTATCGTTACCCTTAGAAAATTTCACCGTATTTGTATCTTCAGAATTTAAATTGATTACAAAATCATTAGGATAATAAAAACTAACTCCCTGATCCGTACTATACTCTTTTCCTGTTTTCTCTAAATTAACTTCTTGATCAAGTGCTCCACACGCAATAACAAGGCCTAAACATAAAGTTGTAATAATTATTAAAATTATTTTTTTCATTACAACCACTCCTCTACTACTCTAATTTTACACAACTCTAACTATTATTACAACCATATTTATTAGTCATTTTTTATCTTAATTAATCTAAAATGCGCTAACGCTGACACAATTCCATCATTATAAACACTTTTTGTTACATAATCACTAATCCTCTTAGATTCTTCATGACCATTAGCCATACATATTCCTGTTCCAGCAAAAGACAACATTTCTACATCATTTGGACCATCACCAAAAGCCATTATTTCACTCCTTTTAAATCCATAATGATCAATAATTGCCTTTATCCCATCCTGTTTACCACCAGTTTTAGGGATAACATCATAACCTGTTTCATACCACTGTGTATATTTACAATTCTTAGCCAAAGACATAATATTTTTCATTTCTTCAATAGTTACAAAAGGATCAATTTGATACACATCATTTTCTAAAGCTCTAGTTATATCTTTAACTGGAGGTATTGGGGTATTTAAAAAAATCTGGGCATCTTCAACCAGCTCGTCAACTAAATTGACATATAAATCATTGGTTTCAACAAAACTGCACGCTAAATTATGTTTAGTTGTATATTCAACTATTCTCTTAACATCTTCTTTATCAATTGGATTACTATAAATAGGTCCAGCATGATCAAAACAATACCCACCATTTAAGGTTAAATACCCATCAAAAGTAAATTGCTTATTGATTCCCAATTGTCCTAATTCTAAATAATGTCGTCCTGTAGCTATAAACAACTTAATTCCCTGCTTTTTTAATTGTTTTAATGCTTCTAATACCTTTTCGCTGATACAGGGGTGCTCTTTAGAAATAAGGGTACCATCAACATCAAAAAAAATTATTTTTATCATAAACACTTATCCTTCCTTTCATTCAAAAAACAATGAATCTGGCCACAAAACGACTTTAAGCATTACTTTCTATTCTCTATAGAAGCAATAAAGACAGATCACTCTGTCTTTATTCCATTAACGAATTAAATACTTTTAAATATTGATCAGCACTAGCATCCCAATCAAGCTTAGCATTCATCGCTCTAATCATAATTTGATGCCATGCCTCAGGATCATTATCATACACCTTTAATGCATAATCGATTGTTCTCATCATTTCATGGGCATTATAATTTGCGAAACTAAATCCAGTACCAGTATTAGCATATTCATCATATGGTTCTACACTGTCTTTCAAGCCACCTGTTTCTCTTACAATTGGGATTGTTCCATATCTAAGTGACATCATTTGTGATAAACCGCAAGGCTCAAATAATGATGGCATTAAGAACATATCACACCCAGCATAAATACGACAAGATAATCCAAAGTCATATTTTAATTGTAAAGATACTTTATCAGGATGATGATAAGCTATTCCTTTCAAAGCATCTTCATACACTCGATCACCGGCACCCAAAATAACGATTTGGACATCCCGACTGCACATCTCACTAAATTGATTTATAATTAAGTCTAATCCTTTTTGTTTAGTTAATCTCGTTACAATCCCAATCAATGCAACATCTTTATTTTCAGGCAATCCAACCTCTTTTTGAAGCGCCAGCTTATTAGCAGCCTTATCTGTAAATACTGTATCAACATTATAATTTTTTACAATTTGAGGATCAGTTTCAGGATTAATCACATCATAATCAACCCCATTTAAAATACCATACAAATCGTACTTACGCATCTCTAAGATATTTTGTAATCCTTCACCATATTCAGGTGTTAAAATTTCATGAGCATAAGTCGGTGATACTGTGGTAACAATATCGCTATAGAAAATAGCTGCTTTCATCATATTTAAACATCCATCATTTCGACAATTACCATTATAATATAAATAATTGTCTAATCCGAATAATTCACTTAACAATTTAGGATCAGCTTTACCCTGAAATGCAATATTATGAATTGTAAAAACTATCTTAATATTATCATAATGCTCATAATAACAATATCTTTCTTTATACAGCATTGCAATCATCGCTGTTTGCCAATCATGCAAATGTAAGATATCTGGTTTAATATCCAAATGAGAAATTAATTCAAGTACTGCAAAATCAAAATATGCAAATCTTTCATAGTCATCATCATATCCATATAAACCAGGACGACGATAGTATTGCTCATTATCAATGAAGTAAAAACGTACTCCATCTAATACATAAGTAAATACTCCACAATAAACTTTACGCCATCCTACCCAAATATCAAAATTAGTAACAAACTCAATTTCATCAGCTAATTTCATATCTTGATATTTAGGCAAAACAACAATACTTTCAACACCTTTTTTTACCATTTCTTTTGGTAAAGAACCTAACACATCAGCAAGCCCCCCTGATTTAATAAAAGGGGTAGCTTCTGAAGTCGCAAACAAAACTCGCATTAAACCACATCTCCTTCTTTAATATACAACGGCGTATAACTGTCACCTTTTAAATTTAACTGCCGTTGTACTTTAGAAGTTTTATCCATGATTACATTTTCAAGCACAGCACCTGGACTAACAACTGCACCAGACATTAAAATACAATTTTTAACAACTGCACCACTGCCAACTACAACATTACGTCCAATGATACTATTTTCTACAGTTCCATTAATCATTGCACCATTAGCAACAATACTTTTTCTAACATCAGAACCAGTTAGATATTTAGCTGGTGGCGTGTCATTTGTAATTGTATAAATTGGCCAATTACTCTTAAATACTGCTGATGAAATATCTAAATCTAAAAATTCCAATGAGTATTGATAATAATGTTCTAATGAATCCATGCAGCGTGCATAGCCTTTATACTCATAAGCATTAATTTGTTTTTCATCACATAGATATGCTAAAACATCTCTTAAACTAAAGAACGAACTAATCTTTTGTGCCTGCTTCATAATTTTTAACAATACTTTTGTATTAATTACATATGTTTCCAATGAAATACTGCGATCCTTACGGCTTCCTTTATTACGTTCAACCTTAGTAACTATCTTATCTTTAACAGTTAAACAATCGCATCCAATATATGCTTCATTAGCATCATGAACTTTTTTATAAACCATTGTAATTTCAGCACCAGCTTTTTCATGATTTTCAATTACATCACTATAATCCATAGTTGTAATAATATGTGCTGGTGCAATTACTACATAATCAGCGCTGTTTGCTTCTAAAAACGCAATATTTTCAATTAAGTTATTAATATCGTGATTATAATTAGGGTTATTAGCATATCTTTCATTATATAAGAAAGAAACACCTCCAGCTTTTGAGTTAAAGTTCCAAGAATTCCCACCTGCTAAATGTTTAAACAACGAACGTGGTTTCCTTTGAATCAATACTCCAACTGCATCAATAGTTGAATTAGACATATTTGATAAAACAAAATCAATTAATGCATAACGCCCTAAAAAACTAACTGACGCCACTGGTCTTCTTTCTGTAAGTCCTACGAAATCTACATCTGAATGTAGATTAACCAATCCTATTGCTTTTACCATCTCTGTTTCCTCCCCTACTTATTATTATCACTTATTAAAGCGACTTTCTTAGCTTCTTCATTGATTTTGCTCTTAGCTCTGATCACAACACCTTCATCAACGATGGCTTTGTATACTTCAGCTCCCTCTTCAACCAATACACCAGGCATCAATACAGAATCAATAACCTTAGCACCTTCACCAACATTGACATTATTAAATAATACTGATCCTTCAACTTTACCATTTACTAAACATCCTTGAGTAATCAAAGAGTTCTTGACTTCAGCCTTGTCACCAATAATCTGTGGTTTACCTAAAGTATCTTCAGTATAAATTTTCCAATCTTTTTTGATATTATATAGATCCAATTCTTTATCTTTCAATAAATCCATATTAGCCTGCCATAGACTTTCTACAGTTCCAACATCTTTCCAATATCCATCAAATTCATAAGCAAATAATTTTTTGTTATCATTTAACATATCAGGAATAATATTCATTCCAAAATCATGTTTACTATCTGCTTTTTTAGCATCAGCGATTAAATATTTTCTTAATTGTTTATAAGTAAAAATATAAATCCCCATTGATGCCAATGTTGATTTTGGATTTTCTGGTTTTTCTTCAAACTCATAAATACTTCCATCTTCATTAGCGTTCATAATTCCAAAACGACTTGCCTCTTTTAATGATACATTTAATACAGCAATAGTTGCATCAGCTTTACGCTGCTTATGCACTGCAAGCATTTTATCATAATCCATCTTATAAATATGATCTCCTGATAAAATTAAAACATATTCAGGATCATATTGATCAAGAAAACTAATATTTTGATAAATTGCATCAGCTGTTCCAGCATACCATGTAGCTCCTACTTCCCCTCTTTCACGAGCTGGTAAAATAGCAGCTAATGATTGTTTACCATCAAGCCCCCATTTTGTTCCGGCACCAACATAAGTACCCAATAAAACAGATTCATATTGTGTCAGCACACCAACAACATCAATCCCAGAATTAGCACAGTTACTTAAAGGAAAATCAATGATTCGATATTTTCCTCCAAAATGAACTGCGGGTTTAGCTACTTTAGCTGTTAATGCTTCTAAACGAGTACCTCTTCCACCAGCTAAAATCATTGCGACAATCTCTCTTCCCATTTCAAATACCTCCTTGTCTGAATGTAAGCGCTTTAACCATAATTTAATTCTATCACAATTTAGAAATAAATTCGAGTTTAATTATCACAAAATATAATTATATATCTTGTCATATATTATACTCTAAAATAGCTTTTTATAAAAATAATATAATAAAATCATTCTCAATAAAAAACACTATCAAAAAATCATAAATTCTTTGACAAATCATATAAATATATAGAGGTGAAAAAATGGCACGAGTAGCTTACAACAGCAGTGAAGTTGAATTATTAGCTCGCTTGATCAGATCAGAAGCTTTAGGTGAAGGCGAAGAAGGCATGCTTTTAGTTGGTAATGTTGTTATTAATCGTGTTGCCGCATTATGTGATGTCTTTAGAAATGTAGTTACTATTACTGAAGCCGTATACCAAAAAAATGCTTTTGCAGGAGTTGATACGCCTCTATTTAACGGACCAGTTAATACTAAAGAAAAAGAATTAGCCCTAAGAACAATTCAAGGCTATCGCAACCCACCTGCAACTTATGCCTTATGGTTTAAAAATCCAGGTACAAATGTAGTTTGTCCTGAACGATTTTACGGCTCCCTTTCGGGTCGTTTTAAAAATCATTGTTTTTATGACCCAAGCCCTGATTTAAAATGCGATTTTTAAAGGAGAGATATTATGGATTATTTTGATGACTTAAATCCCTATTTAGTAAGGCAGGATGATCAAACACCCCCAGAAAGTACCCCAGAAGTACCAGCAGTCAACCCTGGTGCTATTGGACAGTCATACCTAGGAAATATTATTAAATTAAATACTGGCAAATTAGGAACTTTTTATTTTTCTTATGGTGATAGTGAAAAATGGCGGGATAAACGTTATGTAGGTATAATCGAAGATGCTGGAAGGGATTATTTCATTATCAAAGACCCTAATAGCGAGAAACGTTATTTATTAAGTTTTGTGTATTTATTATGGTCTGAATTTAATGAAGAATTAGATTTCCAATTTTCTTATCGATAAGAGAATTGAAAATCAACAGCTATTTAATATTATTAATCAAAAGGAGTGTGCATATGGATTATTTTGATGATTTAAACCCTTATCTAGTAAGGCAGGATAATCAGGCCCCCTCACCTGAAACACCTGCCATAAACCCTGGCGCCATTGGACAATCGTACCTAGGAAATATTATCAAATTAAACACTGGTAAATTAGGAACATTTTATTTTACTTATAATGGCAGCAATGCATGGCGTGACAAAAGTTATGTAGGTATAATCGAAGACGCTGGACGAGATTATTTTATTATCAAAGATCCTAATAGCGAAAGACGCTATTTATTGTCTTATCTCTATTTATTATGGTCAGAGTTTGATGAAAAATTAGATTTTCAATTTTCCTACCAATAAAAGCAAAAGATACCAGGCATATATTTACAAATTAGTAATTTGATAAACAAGAAAAGACCATAAACTATTATAGACTAATAGCATATGATCTTTTTTATTTTCTTTTATTCAATTTTTCAAAACAGATAAAAATCTTATTCAAAACATCTTTTTAAATATTTTCGCACAGCACTAATAAAATGCAGCGATCCTGTTACAACAATATTTTTATACTTACCTTGTACTTCGTTCAAAACATCTTTAAAATTTAAGGCATCTGATTTTAAACGCTCATCTTCAAAACTCGCCTGAACTATTGGATAATCCTTTAGCAGTTCCAACATTTCACCAATATCTTTATCACCTAAAGCACTAAATACAATCACTACATCTTCTAGCTTCTGATCTTTTAATGTTTGAATCAAAGCTAAAATCCCATCAACATTATGAGCTCCATCTAAATAAATATTATCAAAACGTTCAAATCTCCCTGGCCAGCTAAAGCAATTTAAAGCCAGTTGAACTAAATTATTATCTAATTCAATTAAATCATTGCATACTGTAATTGCAAGCTTAGCATTTTTCACTTGATAACTTCCACAATTTTCCAGCTTATAAATATAATCTAAACAATTAAAATAATATGGATAATTAATAACATCTTCAACATTAACTATATGCAGTTTACTATTATTACTTTTGCAAACTCGATCAAAAATATTAATTATTATATCTTCCTGTTTTGTTGTATAACAAGGCTTATAGGGCTTAATAATACCCGCCTTTTGTAATGCAATTTCTTCTAAACTATCACCTAACATAAACTGATGGTCATAACCAATATTAGTGATAACACTACTAATACTATCAATGACATTTGTTTTATCACACAAACCGCCTATACCTGTTTCAATGATCCGATAATCTAGATCATACTCGTCAAAATAGCGTAACATGATCAATACATCTATTTCAAACATGGATAACCTTTCTATTTCAATAATACTTACTAATTCATTAATAATTTTAAGCAGTTCATAATCACTTATCATTTCACCATTTATACAAATACGGTCATTATGAACAGCCATATAGGGTGAAGTAAATGTTCCCACCTTATAACCATGTTTCATTAATATTTCTTTAATAAAATTTGCTGTTGAACCTTTACCATTAGTTCCAGCAATATGAATCATATTTTTTTGATGTGTATTAAAGCCATATTTATCAACTATTTCTTGAAATTGTTTAAATGTTCTTTTTACCCTTTTTGATTCAATATACTCAATTGCTTCTTCAATATTATTAAACATTATCAATCTGCCAATCAATTGGAGTCATATTATTTCTAATTAAAAATTCATTAGTTTTACTAAAAGGTCTTGAGCCAAAAAAACCACGATGAGCTGAAAGAGGTGAAGGATGCGCACTCTCTAGAACTAAATGCTTAGTAGTATCAATATACTGCTTTTTACTACGAGCATTATTCCCCCATAAAATAAACACCATTGGTGTTTCTCTTTTATTTAATGCCTTTACTATATTTAATGTAAAAGTTTCCCAACCAATACCAGCATGACTGTTAGCTTTTCCCTGCTCAACTGTTAATACATTATTAAGTAATAAAACACCCTGTTTTGCCCATTTAGTCAAATCACCATTATTAGGAATCGATGTATGAAGGTCATCACTTAATTCTTTATATATATTTATCAAGCTTGGCGGGATTCGAACTCCAGGATAAACACTGAAAGCTAACCCATTAGCCTGATGTAGTTCATGATATGGATCTTGTCCTAAAATTACTACCTTTACATCTTCATAATCACAAAGGTTTAAAGCTCTAAAAATATTTTGACGTGGCGGAAATATTGTCTTATGTAAATATTCATTTTCTACAAATTGATGCAATTTTTTATAGTATTCTTGTTCAAACTCAACAGCAACAATATCTTTAAATCTCATTATCTATAAACCTCTCAATCAATTCAGCTACAACACCCTCATTGTTGTTAGCTTCTGTTACATAATCACAAATCGCCTTAACATCATCTACAGCATTATTAGCCGCTACTGCTAATCCCGCTACTTTTAACATTGAAATATCATTATAATTATCACCTACAGCAATCGTATCCTTGATATCGATTCCTAATTTATTTGCTAAATCAATCAACCCTTGTCCTTTATCAACACCTAACGCATTAAATTCCATATAACGATTTGAAGAATAGCTAACTGCTGTACACTTATTTGTAATTGATTTTAATTTTTCTTCTAAACTCATCAGATATGATACATCTTCACTTTGATAAAGTATTTTTGCAATTGGTGTATCCTTTAAAAAATCAACATTGTTCCCCTGACAATAAACAACCTCCAGTTTAAGATCAGTTAAACGTTTCTTTTCCAAATCGCCCACATTAAAAACATACAAAGCATCAGCTGTATAAACATGTTGACAAACATTAAAATTTAATCCTGCTTCAAATATTTCTTTCATCTTCGCAAATGGTAATCCTTTAAAATCAATAACTCTATTATTCTTATTTTCACTTAATGCACCACCATTAAAAGAAATAACATACTCACCCTCTAAATCATTTAACCCTAGTTCTTTTAATTCCGGTTGGATTTGCAAAAAACCACGACCTGTCGCTGGTACAAATTTGATTCCATGTTCTTTTCGTGCTTTTAAAATAGCATCATGATTTCTTTGACCAACCAGATGATCATCATTTAATAATGTCTCATCCAAATCAGAAACAATCAACTTATATCCCATCATTTTTCCTCCAAAATAAATTTTTCAATAACCTCTTTAACTGCCCCTTGATGGTAATCTGCTTTCGTTACATATTGCGCTAATTCTTTGATTTCATTATCACCACAAGCAACACATACACCCAAAGCTGCTGCCTTTATCATCTCTACATCATTATAATTATCACCTATTGCAATCGTTTCATTTATATCAATTCCTAAATAATCAACCAGCCAGCATAATCCATATCCCTTATCTACTCCTAAAGCATTAAATTCTAGATAGCGGTTAGAAGAAAAACTAACAGCTATCTGTCCTTGAGTAAACTCTTTTAATTCTTGCGCAATCATCTTTAAATACACCATATCTTTTTTCTGATATAACATTTTGGCTATCTGTTTATTTTTTAATATATCGAAATCATAATCATCCATCACCATAAATGATGCTTTTTGTTCAATTTTTCGTTTCACTTCATCATCATCGGCATTATATATGTAACACATATCCAGTGTAAAAACCAAAACACAAACATCATAATTTTTAGCCTTTTCAAACAACATTTTTGCCTGTTCAAAAGGGAGACCTTTAAAATTTAAAATTCGGTTATTTTTATTTTCAATTATCAATCCTCCATTAAAACAAATCGAATACTCACCTTCCTGTCCATAAGTTCCGATTTCTTTCAAAATATCTGAAATCAGATTATATGCCCTTCCTGTAGCTGGAACGAATTTCAAACCCTTAGCACGTGCTTTTTTTATTACTTCAATATTAAAATCTGGTACATGATGATTTACTAACAAAGTTTCATCTAAATCTGATAACATTAACTTATACATAATTTATCCTCTACCTCTATAATAACATAACTTTTTCTCATCCATAGAATAATTCCATAAATATCGGTACCCTTTTACGCCATTCTCCCTCATTATGACCAGCATCTTCAAAAAAACGTACTTCAACTTTATCACTTTTCCTAATCATTTTTTGATAAATGATCTCATTACTAGCATAATAAATTTGACTTATTATTTCATTACCATTACCTTCATCTCCCCCTAAATCAAGATAAAAGCATTCAATTTGGCTTAAATCGCTTCTATCAATCAATTTACAAAATTTATCTACATAAAACCAATACGCTGTCGAAAGGGATGCTGTCTTTTTAAAAATATGATTATATTTTATTCCTGCATAGCTAGTAATAATTCCTCCCATTGAGCTGCCAACCATTCCACAATCATCTTTAAGAGTTGGAAAATGGCTATCAATATACGGTTTTAACTGTTTAATTATAAACTGCAGATATCTTTTTCCCTCTCCACCAATCTTTAAACTATCATCTCCATATTCCATCATTAAAATATCTTTTTCTAATGGCCACGGTCCATATTCATCTTCTCGTTTATTTAAACAAAAATTACAAGGAATCGCTACCATAATAACATCTAAGTTAGTTTCTTTTACATAGTCATAAAAACCCCAGCTAATTCCCATGTATGATTTATCATCAAAAAAAGCATTTTGCCCATCGTTTATATACAATACTGGATAACGTTTATTACTGGTTTGATAATCATCAGGAACATAGATTGTAACTTTCCGCATCCGTCTCAATGTCTTCATATAAAAATTCTTTTCAATAAACATCTTTTTTACCTCCATAACAAAAATAAGCACTAGGTGCTTATTATTTAACTCCCGGAATAATCGAAACTTGTTCTCCATCACGCGTAAAAACATAATTTTCACGAGCATAACGAGTCACATAATCCTCATCATTCAATAAATCTATTTCATTTTCTAATGCCTTTTTTTCCTTAACAACAGCCGCCTTTTCTTTTTTCAATATTGTTATTTCATCTTGATGCTGATAGACCATCATCATACTATTAAACAATGTCAACAATAATCCACATCCAATAATCATGTACAAGAATCCTTTGACTGTTTTGAAAACTTTTCTTTTGGCCATCTCATCACCCTCTTTACCCGCCTTATTATAACATTAACCTTTCTAAAAAGAAATATCATTGGTCTTAAAATATATTTTATTGCCCTTACAATTAATTCAATCAAAAAAAACATATAATAACTATAATAATTAAGATATAAGATATATCCTGTTAACATACTGATTAAAAAATATATTCGGATTACACCATTATTGATTCTTAACAAACCAAGATAGTAAATATACCCAAAAATAATACCAATAACAATCTGTAAAAAAAGTCTAATGATGCGCTGGTGGTATTTATAAAGCAAACGGTTGATAAGACTGTAAACAAAAGTAAACACAAACCCATAAACAAAAGAATAGCTAATCCCCTGTATCTGTTTAACTAAATCCATTATTTAAGCAGTTTATTAAAAACACTTTCTTTAGCTTTAGGATTCTTCTTATTTGAAACATAAGAAATCGAATCTATATTTCCTTTAATACCTACCTCACACTTTTCCTGATCAAATCTTGTTAATGAAAGCTCGCTGCCAGTGATATTTAAAAAACCTAATGATGTTTCAATTAAAAATTCTAGCGAATCAAAACTTTCGATATTTTTAACACCTGTTAATTCAATATTTTTGCGATCTTTCAAATAAACATTATGATAAGGAGTATGTTCAAAACGAATATTATTTTCCATATTATTACCTCCACTAAATAATATGAAAATTTTTTTAAATAAGAACTATTATACAATATGAATATTCTTACTATGATACCACTTATAAGCGTCCTTTTCAATTTCAGCAATAAATTTATTTTTTTCTTTAAAATACTTTTTATTATTACGACATTTACTAGCAATATTTACTTTAAAATCAGCATATTCATATGCTACATCTTGATGCTCTTTTAAATAAAAGGAAACAGCTAAATATTTTTCAATTTCACTAACATCATCTACCGAAAATACATATAAATTAAAACCATCGTTTTTCTTTTTAAAATAATACCCTCTTAAATTTTCATTTTTCTCCAAGCATTCATAATCCAGGTCTTCAAACTTTTTTTTCAATTCATCTATTAATTCAATTTTCTTTACAACAATTAAAATATCAATAATTGCTCTAGCTTTTAATCCCTTTATCGCAGTAGAGCCAATATGATAAATGGAAACTAAATCACTTGAAATAATATTTCTAATATTATTTGCCTCTGCAGCATATTTTAACGGCCAGTTTTCATCATAATCAACAATTTCAATCACCATATTAATCACCGCCTTGATTTTGATTATACCATAATTATACAAATTTAAAAATATCTTACTTTCGTCACTCCCCCAATTTGGTATTTTTATAACTAATATATAAAAGTAGTGCTGCACCACTCCAGGCCATTATTTCTGCATAATATATTCCTTCTCTCCCAATTAAAAGCGGCAATAATAATGCTACCATTACCCGCATTACTAGCTCTACAATTCCTGAGCACATAGGAATAAAAGTGTTTCCTAACCCCTGCAATGCATTTCGATAAGTATGCAAAACATATAATATTGGCAAACATACTGACATGATAAATAAATAATGATATGCTACTTCTAATACTTTTATAACTACATCTTTATTTCCAGAAATAAACAGCATTAAAATATTTCGTCCAAAGATTATCATAATCAGTCCAATCACTATTGCTGTAGCAATTGAAACAAGTATTGAGATTCTAACCCCATCTTTGATCCTTTGGTATTTTTTTGCTCCATAATTTTGTGCATTATAAGTAGTAAGCGCATATCCATAAGAAACAGCTGCTGTTTCTAATAAACCATATAATTTGTTAGTCGCTGTAAAACCAGCTACAAAAACAAAACCATAACTATTAATTACAAATTGAACAATCATTCCCCCTATAGAAATAATGCCATTTTGCAGTGCTAGCGGGAATCCTAATTTTATTAATTCTCTTATTAAAGACTTATTTATTTTAAAATCTCCCTTTTTTAAAACAAACAACCTACTGCTATATAAAATAAATAAACAAAATCCACTAGCAAACAATTGCGATAATAAAGTTGCAATTGCCGCTCCAGCAATCCCAACATGAAAAACACAAACAAACAATAAATCTAAACCAATATTTAATCCAGCAGCAATAATCATTGCAAACAATGGCGCTTTACTATTACCAAAAGCACGCAAGATACAAGATAACAGATTATAAAATAAAGTAATTGATATTCCTCCAGCAATTATTCTTAAATATACAATCGCACCTTGAATAATATCATTAGGGGTTTGCAACAAATGTAAAAGCGGACTTACTATTACTTCAGATATAATCGTTAAAACAACCGCAAGTACGACTGTTGATATTATAATATTAGCTATTGTTTTTGAAATACCCTGTTGATCATTTGCACCATAAAGATTAGCAACTTTTATTGAAAAACCTTGAGCAAAACCCATCACAACACTCAAAAACATCCATTGAATCCAGCTTGCAGCACCCATACTAGCTAATGCCTTAACCCCTAAGAACTGTCCTACTACAATTGTATCCACAATTGTATAAAGTTCTTGTAATATATTTCCTAACATCAAAGGCATTGCAAACATTAAAATCAACTGTAACGGTTTCCCTTGTGTCATATTTTTCACACTTTTACCTCCAGGCTAAACATTATAACTTAAATAATAACTTTAGTAAATCTTTTTTCTCTTTAGACTTATCATCATTAGCTTGTTTTATTTATCAACATTAAAAAACATCAACTTTTTTAATCACTCTTATTACAGGCTTTTCACGCATAATATTTAAAACCGTCAACAAATCATCCAATCGATCCATTGACGGCTAAGATTAATTAAATTTTTTGTAAAAAAGTACGATAAGCTAAATAAGCCTCATAAACATCTACTTTACTAACAATTTCCATTGGAGCATGCATATTTAATACCGCCACTCCAGCGTCGATTACATTCATATTATAATTACCTAAAATATAAGCAATCGTACCTCCACCGCCTTGATCTACTTTACCAAGTTCTGCAGTCTGATAATAAACATTATTTTCATCAAGAATATTTCTAATCTGTGCCATATATTCTGGATTGGCATCATTAGAACCACTTTTTCCACGGGCTCCAGTATACTTATTAAAAACAATCCCTCTTCCTAAATAAGCTGCGTTCTTCTTATCATTGACACTCAAATACAAAGGATCCACACCTGCACTAACATCACTAGACAGCATCTTTGAATTAGCCAATGCTTTTCTAGTTTTTACAAAGCTGTCAACACCTTGTTTTGCCAATAATTCACTAATTGTATTTTCAAAGAATAAAGATTGTGCTCCAGTAGCCCCAACACTTCCAATTTCTTCCTTATCTACTAAAACAGCACAACTAGTATATTCAGGATCATCAATATCTAATATTGCCATTAATGAGGTATACGCACAAACTCGATCGTCATGTCCATATCCAGCCACCATACTCCGGTCAATTCCATAATCACGAGCTTTTCCACTAGGCACAATTTCAATTTCAGCACTTAAAAAGTCTTCTTCTTCAAAATTATATTTTTCTGTTAAAATTTTTAAAACATTAGCTTTAACTGCATCTTTTTCATAATCTTTCAATGGCATACTTGCAAAAGTAACATCTAAATCTTCTCCTTCAATCACTTTTGCTGCTTCTTTTTTCAATTGATCGGCTGATAAATGTACCAGTAAATCACTAATACCTACAACAGGGTCATTTTCATCTTCACCAATATTTACATTTATTACACTGCCATCTTTTTTTACTACAACTCCAATCATTGATAAAGGAATTGTTACCCATTGATATTTCTTTACCCCACCATAATAATGAGTATCTAATAAAGCAAAACCCTCACTTTCATATAAAGGATTTTGTTTTAAATCTAACCTTGGTGAATCAATATGGGCTCCTAAAATTCTTAAGCCTTTTTCAATAGATTGTTTACCAATCACAAATAAAGCAATATTTTTATTCATGTTAGTAACATATACTTTATCACCGGGTTTTAAAATATCAACATCATTTAAATCTTTATAACCAGCCGCCATAGCTTTTTTGATTGCTTCATTAACACACAATCTCTCTGTTTTTCCTTTTGTAATAAAGTTTTTATATCCTTCATTAAAATTCATTATTTCTTTAACTTGTTCTTCATTATATTTTTCCCATGCATTTTTTGCGTACATATAAATCTCCTTTCAACTCTGCATATATAGTATACCAATTTCTACAAATTCTCAATCATAATAAGCGTAAAAATCACCTATTATCATATCATGCGGATACATATTATAAATAATAAACCATCTGACAAAAAGTTTAAATTGTAATAAAAAAATTCAATGGATACCTAATTATTAATATTGCTCATTTGTTTTTAACAAATATCCTTCAGCAATATTATTTGATCCTAATAAACTAATTACAATGTTAAAACTGCTATTTTCTAAAAAAATACAACCCTATAATAAAATTAAACAAGAACAAAAATCTAAATCTTTTGTCCCTTTTACACTGCTGTGCATAATATTATTTTTACAATATTTCATGAGTTTATAGAATTATAACACCCTTGTTTTAATTTTTGCTAGTCAATGTCCTAGAAGGCACTAATACATTTTTTAGAGATTTCCAAATATTTGGCTAACGATTTATCTCTTTGCAAATTTTCATCATATCGTGCATAGCACACTATAAAACGAGATACCTAAATATCTCGTTCTATTCGTTCTTCTTTAATTATTTCATAAAGCATCGCACTATCTTC
Organism: Erysipelotrichaceae bacterium; assembly: GCA_021770925.1. Lineage (GTDB taxonomy): Bacteria > Bacillota_I > Bacilli_A > Erysipelotrichales > Coprobacillaceae > Thomasclavelia. The sequence continues at coordinate 35,195 of JAETPY010000015.1, forward strand.
TTTTAACACATGTTCTCTTAGTTCTTTAACTTTAATAGTTAATAAACTACGGCCAAACTGGATTTCAATTTCATCTCCAACTTTAAGTTTTGTACTAGGTTTTGCAACTTTTCCATTAACTTTAACTCGTGAACTTTCGCTTATTTCTTTAGATAATGTTCTTCTTTTAATAATTCTTGAAACTTTTAAAAATTTATCTAATCTCATCTTATTCACTCATCACTGCAGTAATTGCAGGAACAACTTGCTTTTTACGAGAAATAACCCCTTTTAATGTAGCTTGATAATCAGTTAAGGTAATATCAAACGCCTGTTCTACCAGCTGTGGTTTAGGTCCTGCAACAAAAATCTCACTATTTGCATTAATAATATCAGTTAATAATAATAGCGTAAAATCTAAATTATTATCATTTGCGAATTTATTCATATAATTTAACATTTCTTCCTTATATGGTAAAAATCCTTCAATATCCATCGAATTAACCTGGGCAACTCCAACAGCCCCTTCTTCAAACGGAAATTTCTTAAAATCCTGATTAAATATTTCTTCTACTGTTTTACCTGCTAATGAAGTACCTGCTTTAAACATTTCCATTGCAAATTCTTCAATCTCCACACCAGCAATTTTAGCTAATTTACGTGCTGTTTTTGTATCAATTGGTGTACAAGTAGGCGATTTAAATAATAATGTATCAGAAATAACTGCACCTAATAATATTCCTGCAATCGATTGTGGAATTTCAACATTATTTTCCTCGAAGATTCTTGTTACAATCGTTGCCGTTGAGCCTAAAGGTTCTCCTCTAAATAATAATGGGCCAATCGTTTGAATATCAGCTACTCTATGATGGTCAACAATTTCAAGAATATCAGCTTCTTCAATTCCTGGGATTGACTGACCCCTTTCGTTATGATCAACTAAAACAACTTTTTTTCTCAAACCTTTTAATAAAGCAAAACGTGAAATACTTCCAACACAGCGATTATTTAAATCTAATACTGGATAACTACGATATCTTGTTTCACTCATTACCTCTTTAACATGGTCTAAAGTATCATCAGTTGTAAATAACTTCAAATCTCCCTTTTGCATAATATATTCAACTGGAATTGCCTGAATAATTTGCTGTGATGTTAAATATGTGTTAAAAGGCGTTGAAATAACACTAATTCCTTTTTCTTTTAATCTATTTAACACTTCTGTTTCTACATCTAAAGATCCTGTTAAAATAATTAGCGAAACATCAGCATCAATCATTGACTCAACCGCATCATCACGATCACCGCCAATAATAACAATATCACCTGGCTTAACACGTTTTTTGGCTTCTTCCCCTCGCATTGCTGCAATATGCAGATCACCTTCTATAAATTTTAAATTATGATTTAAATAAAGCACTGATGCTTCTAAAGTATCAATTACATTTTCAATTGGCGTATGTGCATCTTTTAACAAACTGCTATCCCATTTTTCCATATATCCTTCAACAATATTAGAAGTTGATAACAATCCCAATAGTTGACCATGATCATCCAAAATTGGCGCTGATTTTACATTTTGCTGTTTCATCAAAGACCAGGCTGTCTTTAATGTTAATTCCTTAGAAAAAACAGTCACCTTATCATAATTTAAATCTTCAACCTTTTGTTTAACCGTTTTTAACAATACTGGAATTTCAACATGAAATCTTTTTAAAACATACTCAGTCTCCCGACTAATTTCACCAAGTCTAACTGGAATCGCATTATAGCGATCGATCGTCTTTAATAAATAAGCATACCCAATCGCAGAACAAATAGAATCTGTGTCTGGATTTCTATGACCACTTACATAAACCAATTCTTTCATTTTATCCTCCTATTTTTCCATTTTCTTTAAATAACGATATACTGTTGGTTCTGAAACCGCTAATTTTTCAGCAACCAGTACAATTGCTCCTTTAACTTTAAAAGTTCCTTTTTCCTGTAAATATTTAACAACCTTGATCTTTTCATCAACATTTAAACGTTCCGCTAAAAAATAACTAGGAAAGCCCATCTTTTCAAGACATTCCTTAATATACATATCAATCATTTCATCTAACGGAGAGGATAAGATTTCAACTGGATTATCCATTTTAAACTCAATATCCTTTTCATCTTTAATTCCTAAAATCTTTTTAATAGTTGATGTCAAATACTCCAAATCTGAAATATTAACATTAACACATAACATCCCAACTGGCATTTCCTTACCGTTTTCTTTGATAAAATATGTAGCTGAACGCATTAGTTTACCATCAGGTCCTGTTGTTTTATAGTTTAACACATAGTCATGATCTATATACTGTTTTTCTTCTAAATAATGTAATGATAAATTAGATAATTTAGCTCCAACTTCCCTTCCAGAATTATGATTATTTGCAATTGCAACAATCTCTTGTTCTTTTGAAGTTAAATCATGTAATGCTATTTCCACATTATCTCCTAAAGCTTTACCTAAAAATTCTGTCATTGCAGCATATGGCTCTAAATATTTATACATTTTTATTAATCACTCCTCTTTACTGCAATTATACACGAAATTTATTAAAATTAGTAGCATTTTTTATCATGATAATAAAAACCATATGTTTTATCCAATAAATTATCATTATAATAATACCGAAATATTCCCTACTATTTATTATATTAGTCCTCTTCTTCAAAAATCAGCCATACTATTCCACAGATCATTGCTCCAATTGGATAAACGATCCAGGAAATCTGCCAAGCATAAAAAACAAATGACCATCCTAAATAAATTACTGTTGCAATCATCATAATCACACCACAATATTTTGAAACTTTATGATTCCTTTTTTTCTCATTTATTTTGATTTTATCAACACGGTCATATTTATTTTTAAGAGTCCCAAAATAAACAAATATACCTGCTGCTATTGTTACAAAAACCATAAATAAGGTATTGGCTAAATTTTCATTATAAAGATTATCAACCAATATTTGAATCATAACTCCAAACAAAATCGTCCCTACTCCTATAGCTGTCGCCAATGAAAACTTTCGGTTAAATTCACTCTTTTCATTTTCACTATAAAAATCATTCAATTCAATTTTTCGATTTTCAAAATAAGAATCTCTTATCCCAAAATAAACAAAGCACATTATTCCAATCAAAACAAAGAATAAAAATAGAATTTGACAAACAAACTCAAATTTAGTATTTTCCGGGAAATAAGTCTCTGTAAACAAATATATACAAACCCCCAATAAAATAAAAACCGTACCAGAAGTATAGGCTTTTGCCATTAAATTATAATGTCTTTGATATACTTGTCTATCTGTGTGATCACGATTTATTAAATCTTTTTTCAATAAATCATCAATTGTACATTCAAATATTTCACTTAAAGAAATTAATGTTTCCACTTCAGGTAAACCACTATCATTTTCCCACTTAGATATTGCCTGCCTTGATACATTTAACCGTTCTGCCAGCTGTTCTTGTGATAATCCTTTTTGTTTTCTTAATATTTTTAAATTATTACCTAAATTCATTTTTATCACCTCATTTATATTTTAAATGAACAAATATTTTATTACCACCAGCAAACTATTACATCTAGTAATTTTTTTGCAACTTTACGTTGCAACATTGCAATATCATTGATTTTTACATTTAACCTTAATCTTACCAGTGATTAGATCGGCTTTATTATTTTATTTAGTTATGATTCTTATCTAAAGAAGATGCATTAATACTCTTAAATCTCAGCCATATTACAATTCCTATATTTAAATTTTTCTATTTGTGATGTTTCTAATATATCTTTAAAATTCCACTCCAATTTGATAAGCTCGCTTTAAATTTTTTTCATAATTTCCTCCATTTCCGTCCGCCTTCGTCGGTCGGACACAAACATTTTATTAAAAATAATTCTCATCCAATCGTTTTTGTAGTATCCTATAAGAGAGGTGGTATACTACAGAG